>JBDLSU010000340.1:0-2551 GCA_039799405.1 Pseudomonadota bacterium
CCCTTATGGTCAGGTCTTGAGCAATTTCATCAACAATGCACTGTTGCATGCGTTTGAAGAGCGCAGCGGCGGTGTGATGCGGTTGGAAGCGCATATTTTGCATGACGCGGCCACCGAACAAGTCAAAATTTGCTTCCGTGATAATGGTTTGGGCATTAGCGACGAGTATCTTGGCCGCATCTTTGATCCGTTTTTTACCACCAAAATGGGACGCGGGGGCAATGGATTAGGCTTGTATACCAGTTATAATATTGTCACGTCCTTGCTCAGTGGTCAGATCGAAGTGGATAGCCAATTGGGTCAGGGCACTTGCTTTACACTGGTATTGCCCCTGGTTGCACCGCATTCAGGGGCGTATTTGCATTAAAATCCCGGATTCAGGTAAACAGCAAGCCTCGCTTAAAATCGGTTAACCCCGTTCAACCCCGTTAAATCTCGAAATTCATTGATGAAGCAACTTGTCTGGAAGTGGAATCGTTTGCGTGCCATGAATGTGGCCGAAGTCGGGCACCGGCTACAGGATGCGTTGCATACGCGTCTGCAAGCCTGGGGCTGGGGCCTGGCACGCTTGCGCCCTCCCGATACCCGTCAGTTTGGTCAGCCCTGGGCCGATCCGCTGCCGCGCACGGTGGACGTGATGCGCCATCGCACCTCCGCCGAACGCATTTTGTCTGGCTATTTCGATATTTTTGCGCTGGAAAATACTCAGCTCGGTTTTCCGCCGAATTTTAACCGTGACCCCAAAAACGGGGTGCAAGCACCACTGGAATTCGGCAAGCAACTCAATTATCGCGACGAAAAACTGGTGGGCGATATCAAATACCTGTGGGAGCCCAACCGCCATCTGGCCGTGACCACGCTGGCCCAGGCCTATCATCTGACCGGTGAATTGCGCTACGCCACCGGGGTGCAGCGTATGCTCAGTTCCTGGTTTGATCAATGCCCCTATCCGCTCGGGGCCAACTGGGTCAGTTCGCTGGAGCTGGCAATTCGCCTGGTCAACTGGTCGTTTGCCTGGCATTTGCTGGGCGGCAAAGACAGCCGTTTGTTTCAGGACGCCGAAGGCCAGCAATTCATGCAGCGCTGGCTCGACAATATCTATCAGCATTGCCACTTCATCGCAGGCTATTGGTCGCGCCATTCTTCTGCCAACAATCATTTGTTTGGTGAATTGCTCGGTCTGTACGTGGCCGCCGTCACCTGGCCCTGCTGGCGCGAAAGCGCGCACTGGCAACACCATGCGGCGTATGAGCTGGAACAACAGGCCCTGATTCAAAACGCCGCCGATGGCGTCAATCTGGAACAAGCCATTTATTACCAGCATGAAGTATGCGACATGATGCTGGTCTGCATTTTGGTCGGGCGCGCCAATGGCTGCCCGTTTTCCGCCACCTTTTCGCGGCGGCTGGAAAAAATGCTGGAATTTATCGCCGCCATGATCGATAAAAACGGCAATGTGCCCGCCATTGGCGATTCTGACGACGCCTTGCTGGTCAACTGGAGCCAGTTTCCCGACTGGAATTTATATCGCTCGCTGCTGGCTACCGGTGCCGTCATGTTCAAGCGTGCCGACTTTAAAGCCAGGGCCGGTAATTACGACGACAAAAGCTGCTGGCTGCTGGGCGATTTGTCGCGCGATGCGTTTGCCGCCTTAAGTGAGACCGATGCTGCCAGCGCTGCCGATGGTAATGCGCCGGTGCTGCCGCAAGCCTTCCCCGAAGGTGGTTACTATGTGCTGGGCGATGGCTTTAACACCGCGCAAGAAGTGCATCTGGTGGCTGACTGTGGCCCGCTCGGGTTTTTATCGATTGCCGCCCACGGCCACGCCGATGCGCTCGCCATGACACTCTCGGCCGCAGGGCACCCGATCCTGATCGACCCCGGCACCTATGCCTACCATACGCAAAAGAAATGGCGTGATTATTTCCGGGGTACCAGTGCCCACAATACGGTGCGGGTGGATGAACTGGACCAATCGGAAGCGGCTGGCAATTTCCTGTGGTTGCGCAAGGCGCGTGCCCACTGTGAATACTGGCGCTCCACCGCTGAACTCGATACCTGGATCGCCAGCCATGACGGCTATATGCATTTGCCCGACCCGGTTTTGCATCGGCGCAAAATTGAATACAACAAGCAAAAGCGCGAGATTTTGATTGAAGACATATTACAATGTCAAGCTGCTCACTTGCTTGAATGGCATTGGCATTTTGCACCGCAATGTACGCTGGAGCAGGTGTCGCGGCAAAAATTCCTGATCCGTTGCGGCCCGGTGCGCATTGAAATGACGCTGCCCGCCTTTGATTCCGAAGTGCAACTGGTGCGCGCCCAGGAAACCCCGCCGCTGGGTTGGGATGCTCCCTGTTTCGATATGAAGATTCCGGCCACCACCATGGTATAGCGCGAACAGGTGAAGAGCACGGTGACGCGCCAGATCCGCTTGACGATTTTATAAAAACACACAACGAGGTTCACATGAAAATCAGTATTTTTGGCATGGGCTATGTGGGTGCCGTTTCCGCCGGATGTCTGGCACAAGACGGCCACACCGTCA
>JBDLSU010000341.1:0-3905 GCA_039799405.1 Pseudomonadota bacterium
AACATCGCGATATGTCAGCATTTTATTTTCATGATTCACATCTTTATGCATGATAATTACCCCAATCTTCAAAAGTAAAAAACTTCGGTTGTCATTGAGCGGCTTACGCAGCTTTTGCGCAAAAACAGGGTAACAGATTCTTGCTGATCGTTCGATGCTCCGCAACCGTGAGCTGATGCGGGTGTTCCGTGATCTGGACCTGGTAGAACAGATGGGCTCCGGGATTCACCGGATTCTGCGTGCATATGACAGTAGCATCTTTCATATCAGCGAGCATTTTTTTGAAATTTGCTTCCCCTTGCCTGGTAACCAAAGCATGGAAGCAGTGCAAGTAAAGCCAGGGGCAGAGTCAAGGGCAGAGTCAGTGGCAGAGTCGGTGTCAGTGGCAGAGTCAGTGGCAGAGTCGATGGCAGAGTCGCTCAATCAGAAAATCCTGTTTCTATTACGAGATACGCCATTATCCAAATCTGAGCTTGCGCTCAAACTTGGGCTGAATACCGTAACCGGCACGCTCAACCGCTCGGTGAATGCACTGTTAGACGATGCGCGCATCGAAAGAACCATCCCGGACAAACCGAAAAGCCGCCTGCAAAAATACCGCCTGACTCAAACCGGGCAACAGAGGCTTGAGCTTGGAAGGGTTGAAGTGGGGGATCCGGACGAAGATGGCGAGGTACTGCCAAGTCACCGTAACGCAAAGGAAGCGTAGATGAGCAAGAACAAACCAGCGCAAACGTCCAGAAAAAATGACATCTCCATCGTCCGCTCATCCGCTGCAAAATACCTGACCTTCATCGCGGCCAGTGGTCAGGATGGAGTTGAAGCAGTGTACGCCGATGAAAACGTCTGGATCAGCCAGAAGATGATAAGGCTGCTCTATGCCGTGGAAACCCACACCATCAACTGCCACCTGAAAAAGATGTTTGGCGACAGCGAGTTAACCAGGGATTCAGTTATTCGAAATTTTCGGATAACTGCCGCAGATTGAAAGCTCAGGCCTTGCGCTTGTGACAAACCGCCTCGATGTTATGCCCGTCCGGCCCAATCACGAAAGCGGCATAGAAGTTGGGATAGTAGTTGGCATAGTAGTTGGCATAGTAGTTGGGATAGTAGTGCGTCCGCAAACCGGACGCGCCATGATGCATCAGGCCACCAGCGTAAACGTCACCCCGGCATTAATCACCCCGACCAGCGCCGCCTGATTTTCCGGGCTTTCCGAAAACGCCGCCAGCACATCGGCCCCGGCCCCGTGATTTTTATTCAAAATATCGACCCAGAACGCCAAGCCACTGACATCCGGGGTGCGGTGCAAGACGTTTTCATAAAACTTTTGCACCATGGTGTTGACATCGGGGTTGCTACCATACAAGCCCTTGAATTCGTTTGATCCCATAAAGCCCTTGGCAATGTCGCTAAGCCCGGCACCATTATCGATTTGCTTGATCCAGAAGCCCAGGCCGCCATCATCCGGTGTGCGGTTAAACGCAGCTTGATAGATGCGGTAGGCCTTGGCCGCGTTGGCATCGCCACCGTAGGCAATGCCTTTGTCAGCAAACTGGATCCGTTCGATGTTTTGCAATTGGTCGGTGCCAAAATCATCAATCCCCCTCGTTACTTGCACGCCATTGCTGGATGAAGTAATCCGGTACGACGAAGCCGGATTCAAATACAAAGCGGTATCGGTACCGCTTCCGCCATCAAGCACATCATTGCCAGCGCCGCCAAGCAAAATATCGTTGCCAGCCATGCCGCGCAAGGTATTGGCCTGGGCATTGCCGACCAGCAGGTTATTGCCTTCGTTGCCAGTGCCACTTTGCGCCCCAGGGTCTGGCGTGTTGGTTTCCAGTTCCCAGGCCAGACGCAGGTTTTCGACGTTGTCGGGCAGGGTAAAATCCTTGATCAGGGAAAAGGCAAAATCGGTGCCGCCATTATCGGCTTCAATAATGGTATCGCCACTGTGGTTGATCCAATAAGCATCGTTGCCAGCGCCGCCAGCCAGTTGATCGGCACCGCTACTGCCATTGAGGCCATTGTTACCGGCGATGCTGCTGGTGCCTGTCAACCCATTGACATCAGCCACAAACAATGCTTTGGACACGGGCTCATATTGGCCAACCACGCGCCCATTGCCAAAGGCGGTCAGGCTGTCGATCGAGAGCAACACATGCTGGCCATCTTCGCTGGCACCCAGCCCGAAGCTGCCATACACCGACGATGGGCGCTTGCCATGGGGTGTCAATAATTGCAAGGTACCGGTCTGCAAATCCTTTTGAAAGACGTCGAATTCACTATCGCCATCACCGGGCAAGATTTTACTGGCGCTTGAGGTGAAGGTGAGATAGCGGCCATCGCTTGATATGGCATTGAGCCAGTTAGTACCATTTACCGGCTTGCCGTTGGCATCGGTGGAACCGATGATCATGTTCCCGCTTTGCAAATCCTTGACAAACACTTCCAGCCCCACACCGTCGCCATAGGCGGTATAAGCCACTTTGTGCCCGTCACCTGACAACAAGGCCGGGCCACCCAGTGGTGTCTTGCCCAAACGGGTGCCATTATTTTGTTCGTCGGCATAGCGGATGGTACCGGTTTGCAAATCCTTGACGAACAGATCGAATTCGATACTATCGCCTGCAACGAAATTGCTGGCATCACTGCGGAACAATACGTAGCGGCCATCGTGACTGATTTGCCCTTCCATACTGTAGCCATTGCCGATAGCACCAGTGCTGTCTTTGCTTACCAACGTCAGTTCGCCGGTAGTCAGGTTTTTGACATAGACATCGCTGCGCTCGTTACTATCGCCCGTCACCAGATTCGTGGCGCTACTGGAAAACACCAGTTGCTTGCCATCGGCCGAAATATCAAAATCAGCGTTCGCACCATTATTGGCCAGTTCGCCCAAACTGTTGCTGCTCGCGCTTTGCAGCGCGCCAGTTTGCAGATCCTTGACATAAATTTGCACCGGATGACCGCGCTGGGCTTGTACCGCGAACGCCAGCTTGCTGCCATCGGCAGAAAATACCGGATTGAGCGGTGAATCGCTTTCGCCCTGGGATTCGCTGATCGTGGTAATGCCGCCGCCTAGCAGATCTTTGACAAACAACGCCACCTTGGTATTACTGGCATCGCGCGCCACATAGGCGACGTAACGGCCATCGGCTGAGAGTGCTGGGTTGTTTTGGGTAAGAATGGGAGAAGTGGCAACAAGCGTGGTCGCAATCGGCATGAATACAAATCCTTGGGCAGAGTGGAAAAATCAATGGCCCGTATTGTGGGGGGTCTGCTCTGATTCCGTCAAGAAATTTTCCCTCTGATGCGATCGCTATTTCGGCATCGGTCAAATGCAAAACCGCATTGATGAAAGTATCCGCCCTAAAGTATCCGCCCTAATCCACAACCGCCAGGCCCGGCGGATAATACGTCATTTCAAACCGTATGCCATCCGGATCTTTCATGAAAAGCGCCGTTCGCCCGCCGAGATTCTGAACTTCAGGGACCTCAAAACCAGCATCTTGCATGGTCTGCCGGATGGCATATACCTGCTCTGGTGAAGTAGCGCCAAAACCCAAATGATTCATGCCAGCACCATAGCGCTCATAGGGTGTAGTGCCCTGCTTTGCCTGTTGAAACTGAAAGAAAAAACCATTGCCATCGGTCCAGATAGTGTTCTTCAGTTTGGTAAAGCCAATGAGCGATAACAGTTGCTCATAATAGGGCATGCTTTGCTCAAGCGAGGACACCAATATCGTGATGTGATCAATTTTCAAAGGCGACATTATCTACTCCCAGGCCAAACGGCCAATTTCGGTGGACGTGCCAACGGCCCGTCCTCTCAACTGCTGAAGCCGCAAGATGAAGGAACCATGGCACGGCGTCTCTATCGACTCCCCTGTCAGGCCAGC
>JBDLSU010000342.1:0-3303 GCA_039799405.1 Pseudomonadota bacterium
CCCAGGCCACGGTGCGGCAACTCAACGGTTTGCTGGCCGATGCCCGCACCAGTTTGAAAAAGGTCGATGGCGTATTGCAGGAGGCGCAGGCGGTGGGGGCCAATGCACGGGTTGCGACTGCCGACCTGGGGGAATTACGTGCCCAGGTGGAAGTCAGCTTGCGTAAAGTCGAAGCGCTGGTCAATGAAGTCAACCGCAAATGGCCGTTGGCCCGCGATACGGAGTTGAAATTACCATGAAACTGCGCCTATCTTCCCTGATTCCGCTGGCAGGTGCTGCCGCCTGCACGCTGATCCTGCCGCTGCTCAATGGTTGCGCCTCCGGCCCGGTACCGGCCGACTGGCAAGTTAATGCGCGCGATGCACTCGAATCAAGCCAGCAGTTTTATTTGCTGGGCAATGACAAACTGGCCCAGAGTGAACTCGCGCGTAGCCGCGCCCAGGTGGCGACCAGTGGCAGGCTGGATTTGCTGGCGCGGGTGGTACTGACCCAGTGCGCGGCGCAAATTGCCAGCCTGGTGGCCAAGGATTGCCCGGAATTTGCGCCACTGGCGAAGGATGCCTTGCCAGCCGAGCGCAGCTACCATGCTTACATTAGCGGGCAATGGCAAGAGGTGAATGGCGCGCTGCTGCCGAAACAACAACAGGGGGTGTTTGCCAATCCGGCCGATGTAAAACAACTGGCTGCCATCAAAGACCCGGTTTCGCAAATTCTGGCGGCGGCGCTTTTATTGCAGAAAGAAAAAATCTCACCCGAAGGCATCAAACTGGCCGTCGATGCGGCTTCCAGTCAGGGCTGGCGACGGCCTTTGCTGGCCTGGCTGGGGGTGCAAGCGCAATATGCGGAAAAAAGTGGCGATAGCGCACTGGCAGCGCAGGCGCGCCGCCGCATGGATTTGGTGGCAGCACCCAAATAGTGCCTGCCCCTGGGTATCGCTTTATTGGTTGATGGTTTGAATCACATCACGCTTGAACGGTTCGGGCGTGGCTCGCATGCAGACCTGCACTTCTGGCCCACGATCCGAAATCACGGTTTGTCCGGTGAAATACGGATCAAAATTGCGTCGCATCTGCCCGTCCCAGCGTTTGGCCGAAAATTGCGGCAGCGGGTCGCCATTGGTCAAGGGGGAATAGCCGACGATCACGTCCACATTCATATACTGGTAACGGCAATATTCCGGATGCGTCACCAGGGTGGCGGTGAGTAAATCCCAGAAATAATATTCGCCGGAATCGATAAACCAGGCATTTTTGTCCAACACCCGGCTATAAAATTCGCCACTGGCATTTTTTGCAGCCGCCTTGAAGGCTTTGGCGTCATCCGGTGTTACTTTTACATCATTGGTGCCATCCAGCGGCACCAACGTGACTGGCACCTTGGACTGCAATACGATGCGGGTGGCGACCGGATCGATCAACACATTCCATTCCGAGGTTTTGTTTTTATAGTGGTCGGTAAAGCCCGGCACAATGATATTGCCCTTGGCATAAATACTGCCCGCCATCATGTAAATACGTTCGATTTTTTGCTTGATTTTCGGCTGTTTTAACAGCGCTTGCGCCACATTGGTGGCGTTGCCTATCACCACCAGCTTGACTTTGGTTTTGGATGCCATCAACAAATCGATCAGCAATTGCGCAGCATGGCGCTTGTCCGGGCCACGGCTGGCAGCGGGCACCGGCACATCGTAAAAGGTATCCGCGCCTTTGCGCCATTCATCCGGAAACACCGCAAAACCATCCATCGGTTCAGCATCACCACAGGCTACCGGAATGCCTTTTTGCGGGGTGATATCGACCAGATCCACCGCATGCTGCGCCCCCGGATTGCAATGCGCTTCGCCTGCGCCGGTGACCGTTACGCCCAGCACCTTGACATCTTTGTGGTGCAACAGGTAGAGCATGGCGGCCCAGTCGTCAATTGCCATATCGGTATCGATTATCACCGGCGTTGCGCCCGAAGGTGCCGCTGCGGGCGCAACGGTAGTGATCGCGGCTGCAGCACTGCTACTGATGCCAACACCCGCCGCCAACAGCGCGGCACAAATGGTTTTGCGTAATTTCATGATGACTCCGGATTGGTTCGATACCGATCAAAAACTGCCTACTTTGCGCCCTACTTCGCTTCGCCACCCAGTGCCGCCACCAGATCGGTCATCATCTTGTGCAGTTCACCGGTCATCAGCACGAAATCGGACTGGAAGCGTTCTTCTTCGCCCATGCTGCTGGCTTCGCTTTCTTTCAACACATCCAGCGGTTTGATGCTCTTCACCGCCAGCGATTCGGTCAGGGTGAAAGAAACGCGGTCGGCCCAGGTCATGGCCAGGCGGGTACATTGTTTGCCTGCGGCAATGTGGCGGCGCACTTCTTCGGCTTCCAGCGTATGGCGCACATAGCGCACGGCGGCTTTGCTTTCACCACCGGCGCGCAGTTCGGTATCCATGTCCACGGTAAAGTTGGCCGGGGCTTCATCGCTGGCGATCCAGTCGGTCATTTCTGCCACCGGCGAGCTGGCGACACTCAAACCGGCTACCGGCAATTTGTCGATGGCTTTCAACAACAGTTTGATAATTTCATCGGCCTTGGCCGGTGCGGCGGCATCGACCACCAGCCAGCCATGCACCGGATCGATCCAGACCTTGGTATGCGAATGGATGCTGAAGGCGCGTGGCAACAGTTCGTCGAACACGTTTTCCTTGAGTTCGCGCATTTGTTTCTTGCCGGGCTTGAAGCCTTGTTGATCCGCCAGTTCTTGCGCCTTGACTTTGGCCACCTGATTGACCACCGAAGTTGGCAACAGTTTTTTCTCGATACGCAATTGCAACAGCATTTGCTGGTTGCTGGAATACACCAGGCCACCATTTTGTTGCGGCGGCACCCAACCCTGGGTTTGAATATCAGCGCTGCTGCATTCGACAAAGGCTTGCGGGGCCAGCAACGGCTCCAGTTGTTCGGCATTCATTGCCCACGGCGCGGGCAAACGGTAGATTTGTAGGTTTTTGAACCACATGATGGGACTCGGTTTGACGGAAAAGAGCGCCATTTTACACGGTCAAGCCTGCTTCTCCAATTCAAATAAAGGCAATTGCGCCGCGTTTTGATTTTCTTCCAGCCGCACCCCGATGCCCAACAAGCGCACGCCCAGCGTTTTACCCGTGTTGAGCAGTGGTGTTTTGCCGCCTTGCACAATTTGCCCGCGCTGAAAGCCAGTGCGCATCAATTGTTGCACCATGACCAAATCAAGCTGATGCGCCACGCATTCCACCGTGGTGCGGCGAAAATCGGCAAAGCGTAGCTTGACATA
>JBDLSU010000343.1:0-10296 GCA_039799405.1 Pseudomonadota bacterium
ATTATATCTGATTTTAATTCTCAACTCATATTTGAAGTTAACTATTTAAGCAAAAATGATAGTGTTCGATTGTTCGAATCCCCCTTGTGGCACAACACTGCCCCCGCCCCCTGGGTCAAACAACTGCCTCTTTTCCAACAAGCCGTGCGTGCCTTGAATAGCGACTTTGACATCTGGCTAGACTGGTACCAAGCCCTTTGCCAGGGCCAGCCGATCAATGTCGAACAGTTAAAACAACGCGTCTTCCTGCCCGATTCCGTCACCGCCCAGTCGCCACAACAAATCAACGCCTACCTTACCAGCCTGCACCAAGGCACCAGGGGCAGCCCCCTAAACCGGGTGCGCACCATTTTTATTGGCGATGGCGAATCCGGCAAAACCTCCTTAATCCGGGTGTTAAATAATGAAGCAGTAGTTGAGGGCATTGAAGCCAAAACCCCCGGCATTGACATCCGTGAATGGCCGGTGCCCGGCACGCCCATCAAAGCCAGTTTTTGGGATTTTGGTGGCCAAGTGATGGTTCACGCCACGCACCAGTTATTTTTGCGAGAATCCTGCCTGTATGTGCTTTTGGTATCCGCCCGCGAAAAAGAAAAAGCCACCGAGCGGGCCGAATATTGGCTGGAACACGTTAAAAGTTTTGGCAAAGGCGCGCCCGTGCTGATTGTTGCCAACAAGGCCGACAAAGAACCGGTGCGGCTGGATGAAAGCCTGCTGCTGGAAAAATACCCCGGCATGATCAAAGGCTTTTTTCAACTGGCCTGTACCGAGGCGCAAGGCGCGTTTCGTAACCAGTTTGAACAATTCCAGCAGGCGTTTTGCCAGCAATTGCAAGCCGTGGGGCTGCATCAGGTGCAGTTTCAGCGCGCCCATTTTGAAGTACTGCAAAACCTGCGCCAACGCACGCCGCAACAAGCGTTTTTAACGCATCAGGACTATGCCAGCTTGTGCGGCCAGCACCGGGTGAATGCCCATGGCGCGCTCGACCAGGTTTGGTTGCTGGATATTCTGGATAAGCTGGGCGTGATTGTGTACTTTCCTGATATGGCAGAGAGCGAAGAATACATCCTCAATCCGCGCTGGCTCACCTATGGCGTGTACACAGTGATGTATAACGAGCAGCCGCGCATGAGCAAGATGCAAATCAGCCAGTTGCTGGCCGCCAAACCGGTGCAAGACCATGAAGGCAATCAACTGACCTACCCCAAAGGCAAATGCCACATCATTTTTGAAGCGATGCGGCGCTACAAGCTGTGCTATTTTTTACCGCGTGACCCCGATCAACTGATCATTCCGGCTTTGCTGCCTTCGGACATCAAACAACACGGGTTTACCACCGCTACTGCGCTGGAATTTCATTACCAGTTCGAGAGCTTTTTACCGCGTTACCTGATATCGGAATTAATTGTGGAATGCCATGAAGATATCGCCAATATCAAGGGGCAAGACATCGTATGGCAGCACGGCGTGTTGCTGCACAATGCCACCCACCGCACCCAGGCTTTGATCCAGGCTGACTACCATTTCCGTCGCCTCAGCATTTGGCTGACCAAGCAAGCGACTACGGCAGAGTTTTTGGCGATATTGCGCGACAAGGTAGAAAAAATCGTCAGACGTATTGATATCAAATACACGCAAAATATCCGCCTGCCACGAGAGGCACGGTTGGCGCAGGCTAATTTTGCGATTGATGATGAGTGGGCAGATTTTCAGGTGATTTTGGCGAACCGGAATATCGGCAATACGGTATGGGTGAGTGGGACGCAGACCCAATATAGTATTGACCAAATCATCCAGTTTTTTGGTTCAAAGCCGGGCTATGCCAGTGAAGCCCGCCAAGCCAGTATTGTGAACAACAACACCATCAACATTCATGGCAGCACGATCAATGGCAATGTTACCGCTGCTGGTTCGATCAAAAACAGTGTTAATTCCTGGCTTGAAAAACTGCAGTGGTTGTTCCGGAAGTAAATGGATGCAAAGTGGGGCGCATCACCTGTCACTGTCCCAACTCATCCGCCCCAACCCATCCTCCACAACCCGCTCCAGCACCCCAAACGGCAACGACCCGCGCGCAAGCACCATGCCATGAAAGCGCGGCAAGCTAAACGCACTGCCCAATTTCTGGCTGGCGTGCTCGCGCAGGCGTAAAAATTCACTTTCGCCCACTTTATACGCCAACACCTGCCCCGGCCAGCGCAGCATGCGCTCTACTTCGCGTTCTGCAATCGCATCCTGGTTCGGTACGTGCTGCTGCCAGTATTGCAGCGCCCGGGCTTTGCTCCAGCCCTGATCGTTCAAGCCAATATCCAGCACCACCCGCGCCGAGCGCACCAGATCCCATTCCCATTTGCCCAGGTAGCGATACGGGTCCTGGTAGGCACCCAAATCCTTACCCAAATTTTCCGCATACGCGGCCCAGCCTTCGGCAAAGCCGCCGTACCAGAACACGCCCTGAAACGGCGAACCGCTGCGGGCCAGGCTGGCCTGGTAGTGGTGGCCGGGGATGGCTTCGTGAATGAACAGCCATTCCAGCGCGCGCGGGTCGAAGCGCTGCTGGTAGAAGTTGTAGTAAAACACGTTGTCACGGTAAAACCCCGGCGGCGTGTCTTTGGTGGGGTTGGGGCTGGGCTGGATATCGACTGGCGGGATGCTGGTGGTCTCAAAAGCGCTGCCAAGGCGGCTCAGGATCAGGCTGTGCAAGGTTTGGAATTGCTTGCGCAGTTCTGCCTCATCGCGTACCAGCAAGGCGGGTTGATTCAGGTGTTGATAAAATTCGGCGTCTTTGCCTGCGAAGCCCAATTGGGTTTGAATCTGGCGGATTTCCTGGCGTACCCGTGCTACTTCTTTTTCGCCAAATTGAATTAATTGATCCGGGCTGGTGGTTTTGGAAGTCCAGCGCTTGATGTAGTAGCGATACCAGGCGCGGCCGTTATGTACTTGCAGAATGCCGCCAGTGGGTACCGAGTTTGGCGCGTGTTGGCGGTAATCTTGCTCCAGCGCCAGCCGCTCCTGATGGAGTTTGATTTCATAGGCGATCAGGTCGGCCTGGTAGCTTTGTTCCTGGCTCAGGGCTTTTGACTGCAATGTTTGCAGCGCCTTGGCCGCCTGGCTGAAAAAAGCTTTTTGCCGCGTAATGCCAGCCGCGTCCTGAATTTGATTGAAGTTGTCCACATAACTCAGGCTGGTTTGCGGGATGCCGAGTTTTTGATAATCGGCCACAAACTGCTGCACCCACTGCTTGAAGCCTTCGTTGGCCGGGGCCGGGTTGTCAAAGGCCCAGGCGCTACCGCTGGCAAACAACAGACTGCACAGCAGGCTGAACAGCAGGGGGAACAGGATTTTCATGATGGCATTCCGGCGAGAGGGAAAGCAGATTGTAATCGATCCGCTCCCGCTTCAACTGCCGAACACCCGCATCAAGAGCCAGCCCGGCAAGCCGAGGTAGAGCGCAATATGGCCCGCGCGTTCAAACCAGCGCCGCAGCGCCACCACATTTTGTGCGCGCAGCAGTAGCGCCAGCAGCGTGCCCACTTCAATCAACAGCCGCAATACCGAGCCGCACAGCGTTACCCCAATCGCCCAGGCCGCCCACCACAACGCCAAACCGCTGGCCCAGGCTTTTAAACCAAAGGCGCTGTATTCGCCAAAGCCGCTGCCATAGGCAATGTGCTGGTGCAGGTAGTAGGCGGGTAGCGCCAGCGCCAGTGGCAGCAGCAGGAATTTGAGCCAGGCTTGATCCAGCCGCCCGCGCCGCATCGCCATGCGCGCTTGCTGGTACAGGCTGACAGGCGAAGGCGGGGCAGATGTGATGCCACCAGCCAGTGCCAGGGCTTGCGCCAGCGCGGCCGGGTTGGCGCAGGCCAGGTGATATTGCCAGCGCTGGCTTGACGTTACGGTCAGCGTGACACCGGGGCCGGGCAGAGGGATGCGCCAGATCTCGAACGCGGTAATTTCGTGCAGCGCCAGTTCCATGCGGCGGCTACCTTGCGACAGCACCAGCTTGCCTGATTCGATACTGGCGCGCGCACTAAATGCCAGCACAACGCACCATGACGCCGCTTCCGGCAGCAGGAACCAGCCAGTGAACAGCCGGATTTGCGCCAGCGTGTTGCCGCGCAAGGCGTCGTTTTGCCACAGCAGCAGCGCCAGCCATAGCAAACTCAGGCGCGCCAGGCTGCGCAGCACGGCGGCGGCGATACGGGCGGCGGGCGGTAAGACCGCTACCCTGAGCGGGAAGACCGGGGCGGATGATGCTTCATGGGGCAGGAATCGCCGCCAGAACGGTGATGCCGCCATGGCGCTGCTGATCCGCTGCTCAATGCCTTGGCCTAGCGCCATGCCCGCCAAGAGCGCCAGCCAGATCAGCGCCACCAGCCCGACCCAATCGCCCCAGACTACCATCAGCGTGCGCGCGACGGGTTGGACTGGCAGCGCCCCCATCACCAGGGTTTGTTGACCCATGCGGCTGGCGGCGCTGATGCTGCCGGTGGCATCGATCACGCCACTAAAGCCGTTGCTGGTGACGCGAAATTGCGGTAGCCGGGTTTCAATGCTGCGAAACGCCGCCACCGCCTGATGCAAGCGCGCGCCTTGCGGGTAGCTGCTGAACCAGGCATCGTTGGACATGGTCAAAATCGCCTGCGCCCCGAGTCGCGCTCCGGCAATGCCGAGGCTGGTATCGACATCGTCACGGCAGATCAGTGGCAGTACCGGAATCTCGCGCCCATCAGCCAACCGTAATGGAAACACCCGCGCCCCGTTGCCCGCCAACCAGTTGCCAGTCCAGGGCAGTGCGCGCCGCAGTGGTGGGCTATCCAGCCAGGCCGGGACATATTCCGTGAACGGGAACAAGCGGGTTTTGCGGTAAAACCCGAGCAAACCGCTGCCAGGTAGCACAAAGGCGGCGGCGTTGTATTCGCCCCCGGCGTCGCGGTCATAGGTGCCAAATACAAACGGCACGCCAGCCGAATTGACGATGCTGAGTATGCTTTGATCCAGCTCCGCCCCGGCTTCGCTCTTGGGGTGGCCGAAGGTGGTGGGGTAGCTGGTTTCTGACCACAGCACCGCGTCGGCATGCTGGCGCACCACGGCGTCATAACTCATGGCGAAATGGGTGTCCAGAATCTGGCGCACCACCGGGTACGCGCCATGCTGCTGGCGCTGGCGTTCGTAATCGACCAGATTCGACTGGATCAAGCCGATGCGTAAAAGATTGGTTTGCTGGGTGGGAGTGTTGGCGGTAGTAGCGTTGGCAGTAGTCGCATTGGCAGTAGTAGCGTTGGCCTGATTTTTTGCTTCGATCTTTGCTTCGGGCTTTGCCTCATCCGGCAGCACCGCCAGCCCATACAAGGCCAGCAGCAACGGCAGCGTGGCGACCAGCAGCAGCGGGCGTGTGCATGCGCGCCAGCCCTGAAAGCGCAGCGCCAGCGCGTGGGCGATGGCCTGGTTGCACAGCAGCAGTACCAGCGTCAACAAGGCCGCACCACCCAAGTCAGCAGCCTGGCGCAATACGCGGGACGGGTACAAACCGTGGCCCAGCGTATCGCCCAGCAGCTTGGGCAATAGCCATTCACTCGCCACCCAGGCTGCCGCGCCAGCCCATGCGCCCAGCAGTTTGCCATGGCGGCGCGTGACCCAAAAGCGCGCCAGCGCAAAGGCCAGCAATTGCGGCTGAAACAGCGGCGCGCCCAGCAGCAACAAGGCTAGCCCGCTACTGGCGCCCATCTGGGTATAGTTGCCTATCGCCAGGCCAAACCAGGCAAAGATGGCTGCGGTAAAGCCCACCGTCATGGCCCAGGCGCACAGCAGGGTACGGCCCAGGCTGGTTTGCGCGTCCAGCGCGCGTAGCCATGGCACCAGCATCACAAAACCGAAAATCCAGGCCAGCGCGGTGTCACTCAGGGCATAGCTGCCGCACAACACGCTGCTGATAAACATCGCCAGCAAGCTGGTCACCCAATGCTGCGGGCGCTTGATTTGACTGGTAAGGGTTGAAAGCGTCATGGTCAACATCACTACGGTGAACAGAATAAATCGCGCAGCGAAGGGGCAATCGATGCGCGAGTGGGGAAAGCTGCGCGCTCAGTGCGCTTGCGGGTCGATTGGTTTCGGCAGTACGATGCGGCGGATCGGCAACCCCGGCGGGGCGTGTTCCGGTGGCACCACCCGGTTAGCGGGCACCACAATCGGCTTTTTGTTGGCATCAAAAAACTGCCGGTCCGGCGCAAACATCAAAATCGCTTCAATCCGCTGGCCGTCGTCAGTGGCCTGGTGGTGGCGCACATAGCCATCGGGCAAGACAAAATCTTCCGGCACTGCCAGGCCAACCAGCGGCGGGCGGGTGCCGGGCGGGTTGAAGGCACCCAGGCCGGTGTAGACGCCTGCTTTGTGCAGGCGGTCAATCACTTCCGGCATGGTCGGCTTTTCGCCGCGCATCACTACACTGGTAAGGTCGCGGGTCGGGTCGGCATCGCCTTCCGGCGCGCTTGCTTGCGCCTGTGCCAGCGGGGGCGATACGTGGCTGGGCGCGGGCGCAGCGGGGGCGGGCTGTGCCGCGCTTGCGCTTGAATTCGTTGCGGCCAAGGTGCTGGCCGCGCTACTGCTTTGCCCGGCATCCGGATCACCCGGTGTGTCAGGCATCATCCACAGAAAAACCAGGCCGCCCAGCACCAACAGCAGGGCCAGCAGCAAATAGCCAAATGACGGATGCCAGGTGCGGCCAGCTTGCGCTGCAGGGTCTGAACGGCGTGGTGTTTTCATGGCATTACTTGGCTTTTACAGCGCTTGGTGCGGCAGCGGCTTTGGCGGCCAAGGGGGCAGCCGGGTTGTAGGTGGAAACCGACCAACCCATGCGCTCATGTCCGTACTGGTTCCAGATCGGGTTTTTGCCAGCGCTAAAGCTGGTATAGCGTGGCGCGCCGGAACCGGTGGTGCCGCCAAACAGCCCGGCCGACACGGTGCTGCCGTTGTAGGTGGGGTGAGTGTCGTCGGACTGGATGTAGTCAAAACTGCTGCTGGCGGTGGCGAAGTGAGTGTTGGCATCGCGAATCGTGCCGCGCAAGGTGCTGACGATGCGATTCACATAGCTGGCCTGGCTTTCGCCTGCCACATAGCGCAGCGCTTCCGAATCGATCTGACCATCACCATTGCTGTCGTAATCCGCGCCCATGTATTGCGCAAAGTTGTCAACGCACTGGAAGCCTTTTAGCCGCGCGGTGTCGCACATCATGTGGTTCATGCGCGCCATCACTGGCAAAAATTTATCCTGCATCTTCACCGTGGCACCGGTGCTGGCGTCTTTGCACGAGCTTTGCGAATTGTCAGCGCTATAGCCGGGGTAGTACAGATTGGCAATCACCTTCAGCTTGGTGCCCGCATAGGCATTGGCGTTGATGTAGTCCATCGCGGCGGTCACATAGGTTTTGCAGTTGGCTTCGGCCGTAGTCAACACGTTGTAATTGCACGTGCCAGTCTGGCCCTTGAAGGCAGTGCGCGCCTGCAAGCCATCGTTGCCGCACATTTCAAAGGTCACCACGCGGGTGTTGCTGGCTTGCATGTACGAGCGTTCGGCCACGATTTTATTGTCGTACACATCCTTGGCTACCGCGCCGGACTTGGTACGGCGCACGCTTTCCACGTCGGCATTCCACTGTGCCGAAATATATTCCGCACCCACAGTCGGAGCGGCATACTTGGCGGCGCTGGAAACCGAGCCGTTATAGCCCGCGTAAATCGAATCACCATAAGCCACCACCCGATACTTGGTGGTGGTACCGGCACGGTCAATCGTCCAGGAAACATTTTGGTTCAGGGTGCTGGCCACAGCGGCAGAACCGAGGGTCATTAGCGCAAGCGCAGGCAATAGCTGGCGCAAGGCGATAGGGAATCGCATGTTCATATTCTTGAATCTCCAAATAGCAGATGTTTCGGGTTTGATGTATTTGTATTATTTAATATTTATTATTGGCACGACGTTTTTAGAATTTGAAAATGGCCTCCTTGCTTGTGGGTTGAATGAAATTTTTAATTTTCTGATCTGGACTCAGGCTATCCGGACCGAAAATCGTTTTATGTGTGCAAACGAGCGCTTGCTTTGTGTCGGGTCATATTAAATCATTAAAACCGGGGCGGCAAACAATATCTTCCATCCTGCTTGCTTGGGCAGAGGTTTTAATCTGATACGCAACACTAAATGCTGCGTGGTAATGTTGCAATATCGCACCTTGCCAATCCCGCTCAGCTTTTTGCCGTTTTATGGGACATGCACTTACCAGCGTGGTAATTTGAACGACTGTGAAAAAATTCTCCGTAACAGCATCAAAATTGAAGGCGTGAATGGACACTGAAACCGAGGCAATTCAAACCCAATTTCTGCACGCCTTGTACCTCGGCACTGGCCAGGCCATGCTATTGCTGTGCGCCCATCCGGAACTGGATTTCTCGCAGCACATCCTGCATGCCGCTTGCGATAATCTGGCATATGACCCGCAAAGTGAAGGTAGCCGTGCCGGGTATATTTATAGCCTGATCAAAAAATCCAAGCAAAAAACGCAGCTTATCGCCCAGGTATTGCAGGCGTTAAAAAAACAAAAGCACAATCTATGGGCACTGGATCAATTATGTGATTTGGCCGTAATGCTGCATCAGGATGGCGTTACCGGGGCGCGTGCGGCTTTTTTGCAGCGCTTTGAAAAAAACCTGCTGCCCGGTTACGAATTTTGTGGCGATGAACAACTGCTGCGCATGGATGGTGTGTCTGGTTTACTGCGTCTGGCCGAACTGTGGGGAAAACTGTTGTCGGCAGAGACGGATAATGACATCCAGTGGAGTTCGCGCTGGGTACTGGATGATTTTCAGGAGCAAAATAAGGCGCTGGATGTTTGGGCGCTGCTGGCACAGGCGGCGCAAAGCAATGCGCATGTGAAAACTTACCTCAATAGTATGGAGCAGCCCGCGTCAGAACCTTCTGCCAAGCCTAAAAAACGGCGCAAGCCGGTGCCCTACAGCTATGCTGAGGTACAGGAGAAAATTGCATCGCCAGCGCGTTATGCCGGGTTTATCGAAAATCGGGTCACTGCCATGGATCAAACCATCGTTGACACGCTGGCGCAAGAATGTTTGCGGGAACAGGATGAACTCAGGCAGAGCAAATACCTGCGCTTCTTCGGCCGTCGCCCATTCCCGTTTGGCCATAAGCCGATCCTTGCCATTGCGCGCAAAAAAATCATCGGCTATTCGCGCCTGGTGCCCAATGCGGTCGAAGCCTTAAGCTTGTTTGCGGGCGATGATATCCGCAAGCTGGCGTTGAAAAAATTGACGGGAGCAAAGCGGCGTGAGTACTATCTGCTACTGCTCAAGCATAATCTGCAAGCGTGCGATCTGGATTTATTGCTGTCCCTGGTGGAACGGGCAGAGGATTTCGATCAGGTGCATCACCTGATATCAGATATGTTGGAACTGTTTAAGGCCAATCCGCAATTCGATTGTCAGCCGGTTTTACTGGCGCTGTATGCGCGCATGAATTGCGGCATCCATCGGGCAGGGTTGTTGCGCTTGCTGGTTCAGCGCAATGCACTGCCGCGAGCGATTTTGGCGGAAATGCAGTTTGATTCGTATGATGAAATCAGGAAGTTGTATCGCCGAATCAAGCGCGGGCGTTCTCCCGGCTTGGAATCGTAAAATGACGCTGGTGGGCACAAAAGTGCCCACTGCAAAAATGCCCCGGATAGTAAGCGAATCTTTGAGCGTTTTTCCGGCTATGGCAATACTACTCTGGAATTTCTTCCCATGCAGTCAAGCTTGACTCATCGATTGTCGTTGATTCCGGTAACGGTTCAAGCGTACCAGGCCAATTGAATTGGCACTTCGCAAGTAATTCTCCCAGTGACACTGATCCCAATATGCTGGCTTGAGGAGTCGGATTCCAACCTGATCCATCCCAATCGGCAAACACAATTCCAGACTCAGTTAACAGGAATCCCCAATCCGGCGCAAGCGGGTTGGCATCTTTCCATTTCAATTTCAAATCAGGCGGCAGTGCTGCTACCATGGCTTCAATCGGCAGCCACCCCAGAATGGTCTCCGGTTCCGCGTGTTCCCAGAGTGAATTGTCCCATCTGGCAATACCGTATTCACCCAGATGTCGCCCGAGTGTTAGCGCAAGGAAATAAACGCCTGGCGTGGCAGGGGAGCCCTTGTTCCAGTCAAGTGTAATCATTTTTTCTCCCGCTTTAAAATTTTTCACGAAACTGTTCGGCGATTTTTAACAGGTTTCGTAAGCGTTGCTGTGAACCA
>JBDLSU010000344.1:0-5406 GCA_039799405.1 Pseudomonadota bacterium
CGTGCCATCAGCAACAAATCACGCCTGGTTTGCCCATGTCCGGGTAATTTTTGTTATTCTTGGCTGGTGCCCCAAAAGCTTTTGCGCGACGATTTGACCGCTCTGGCCAAATCTGAATGGTCCGGATAATCGATTTATGCGAGGAGTCCATCATGATGAACATTGCCATCGCCAACACCCGCCCGGTATATGATTTGCGCGAGGTGCAAGGAGCCAAAGAACGCAGCCAGGGCCGCTCGCCCGATCTGGAAGCGTTTTATGAACGCATGCTCGACATCGGTGCCGAACGCTTCGTGACCAAACCCTCATCCCCCAAGGCACTCGATCCTTTGTACGAAGATTGCCCCAATTTCCACGAAGTACTGGACGATTTGCGCCGCTATCTGGGCCTGGCACTGGCAGGCAATGGCGGCATCAATGTCATGCCCTTGCTGCTGCTGGGCGACCCGGGGGTCGGCAAAACCCATTTTGGCAAGCGCCTGGCCGATACCGTTGGTACTGAATTTGAATTTATCAGCATGAATGCCTTATCGGCCGGTTTCGTCATTACCGGTTCTTCTGCTACCTGGAAAGGGGCCAAATGCGGCAAAGTGGCGGAACGCCTGGTGCGCGGGCGCTTTGCCAACCCGGTGGTGATGCTGGATGAAGTGGAAAAGGCCAGCGGCTCAACCCAGTCTGACCCATTGGCCGCGCTGTACCAGTTGCTGGAGCCGGAAACCAGCCGCAATTTCCGCGACGAATTTATCGATGTTGATATCGACGCCAGCCAAATCTTTTGGGTCATGACCGCCAACAGCACCGACGGCATTCCCTCGCCCTTGCTCAATCGCATGGCGGTGTATGAAATCCCCGCCCCCACGCCGGAGCAAGCCGCCGCCATCGCCCAGCGCATTTACGATAGCTTGCGGCGTGAACTGAAGTTGCCACAATTTGATGCCACCTTAAGCAGCGCGGTACAAGAGCGGCTTTCAGGCATTTCACCGCGTGACATGCGCAAAACCCTGCTTGATGCGCTTGGCTATGCGGTTTCAAATGGCCGCGAAGCGGTACAGGTGGAAGATATCAAACTCAAAACCAGTGTGGGCAAACATCACAAGATCGGTTTTTGATCCCTGTCAGTACGCTGCGGCAAATAGTGCTGCGGCTCCAGGGCAGCGGCTGGATTTCACTTTACAAAGCGTTGTCATCAATGTGACACTGCCACTTTGCTTTGTATGGAGAAGCTGACGTGATTTATTTTTCCCTGTTTCTGACCCTGGTTATTGCGATTACCCTGGCCGACCGGCTGGTACCTGAAATAATGGCGCGCTGGGCGCTGGCGCTGGAGCGCATGCTCTCGGGCTTGCGCTTGCATCAGGCGGAGGTGGATGGCTTTACCGTGCCCTATCTGGAAGGCGGCCAGGGCCAGCCGCTGCTGTTGATTCACGGTTTTGCCGGTGACAAGGACAACTTCACGCGGGTGGCGCGCCATCTGGTTGCGCATTACCGCGTCATCATTCCGGATTTGCCAGGCTTTGGCGATGCCGGACGCGACCTCAATGCAAAGTATGATATTGCCTCGCAAGTGGCACGTTTGCACACATTCCTGCAGCAACTTGGCATTCAAAAGGTCGATTTGGGCGGGAATTCGATGGGCGGCTTTATCACAGCACAATTTGCCGCTACCTACCCGCAAATGGTGGGCAGTGTCTGGTTGATTGATGCGGCTGGCACCGAAGCTTCGACCCGTTCAGAAATAATCCAGCGCTATCTGGCCACTGGCGAGATGCCCTTGCTGGTACAAACGGAAGCAGCGTTTGCTGACCTGATGCGCCAGACCACGCATAAAACGCCGTTTATTCCGTATTCCTTACGCCATGTACTGGCGCAGCGCGCCATGCGCGACTTTGCGCTGCATACCCGCATCATGGGCGAGTTTCGGGATTCGCCGATGCTGGAACAGCAATATAGCCAATTGAGCACGCCCGCGCTGGTGGTCTGGGGCACACGCGATCTGATTTTGCATCCGGATGGTGCCCAGGCTACGGCGGCACTGTATAGCAATTGCAAAGTCATCATGATGCCTGATCTGGGGCATTTGCCGATGCTGGAAGCGCCGCGCGCCAGCGCGCAAGACTATCTGGCGTTTCGTAAAAATCTGCCTCAAACGCAAGTTTGATGGCATAAAAAAACCGGGAACGCATCCCGGTTTTTTTATGCTTGCAAAACGGCTTACTCGACTTCAACCGCTTCCGCTGGCATGGCGGGTGGCACCACATCGCCTTCAGAAAAATCCAGTTGCACCTGATCTTTTTCATCCATATCCACGGTCACCTTGCCACCGCTGACCAAACGGCCAAACAGTAATTCGTCGGCCAGGGCCTTGCGGATCAAATCCTGAATCAGGCGCGACATCGGACGCGCCCCCATGAGTGGATCAAAGCCTTTCTTGGCCAGATATTTGCGCAAGCGGGTGGTGAAAATGGCTTCGACTTTTTTCTCATGCAATTGCTCTTCCAGTTGCATGATGAATTTATCGACCACGCGCAGAATCACATCTTCATCCAGCGCCCTGAAGCTGATGATGGCGTCCAGACGGTTGCGGAATTCCGGCGTGAACATGCGCTTGATATCAGCCATCTCGTCACCGGCTTCTTTGGTTTCGGTGAAGCCAATGCTGCGTTTTTGCAGGCTTTCGGCCCCGGCATTGGTGGTCATGACAATGATCACATTACGGAAATCAGCCTTGCGCCCGTTGTTGTCGGTCAGGGTGCCGTGATCCATCACCTGCAGCAAAATGTTGAAAATATCCGGATGGGCTTTTTCAATTTCATCCAGCAGTAACACTGCATGCGGCTTCTTGGCGATGGCCTCAGTCAACAATCCGCCCTGATCAAAGCCAACATAGCCGGGTGGCGCACCGATCAAACGGCTGACTGCGTGGCGCTCCATGTATTCCGACATATCGAAGCGGATCAGCTCAATGCCCATAATGAAGGCCAGTTGTTTCGCCACTTCGGTTTTACCGACACCGGTGGGGCCAGAGAACAGGAAGGAGCCAATTGGCTTGTCGGTCTTGCCCAGACCCGCGCGAGCCATTTTGATGGCGGCAGCCAGCGCTTCGATGGCAGGATCTTGCCCGAACACCACGTTACGCAAATCGCGCTCGATAGTTTGCAGTTTGTTGCGATCATCCTGATTAACCGATTGCGGCGGAATACGCGCAATTTTGGCGATGATGTCTTCGATTTCGGCCTTGCCTATGGTCTTTTTCTGTTTCGACTTGGGCAAGATGCGTTGTGCCGCACCGGCTTCGTCGATCACGTCGATTGCCTTGTCGGGCAAATGGCGATCATTAATGAAGCGCGCCGACAATTCAGCCGCTGACGACAAGGCGGAAGCGGAATATTTGACGCCATGGTGTTCTTCAAAGCGCGATTTCAGACCGCGCAAAATCAACACGGTTTGCTCGACGGTTGGCTCGACCACATCCACTTTCTGGAAACGGCGTGACAGGGCGTGATCTTTTTCAAACACGCCACGAAACTCGGTATAGGTAGTGGCACCGATGCACTTGAGCTGACCATTGGCCAAAGCCGGTTTCAACAGATTGGACGCATCCAGCGTACCGCCGGAAGCCGACCCGGCACCGATGATGGTATGAATTTCATCGATGAATAAAATCGCGTGCGGATTGTCTTTGAGTTGCTTGAGTACGGCTTTCAGGCGCTGCTCAAAATCGCCCCGGTATTTGGTGCCAGCCAGCAGCGCGCCCATGTCAAGCGAATACACCACGGCGTCCTGCAACACATCGGGCACATCTTTTTGCGTCACGCGCCAGGCCAGACCTTCGGCAATGGCGGTTTTACCGACGCCTGCTTCACCGACCAGCAAGGGATTATTTTTACGGCGACGACACAGGATCTGGATAACCCGGTCAACTTCGGATTCACGTCCGATCAGGGGGTCGATCTTGCCATCAGTGGCCTGGCGGTTCAGGTTCTGGGTAAACTGGTCGAGCGGACTTTCTTTTTGCGGCCCTTCGCCCTGCCCTTCATCGGCCCCTTCGGATGCTTTCTGGGTATCGACGTGCTGATCCTTGCGCACACCATGCGAGATAAAATTCACCACATCCAGTCGGGTCACGCCTTGCTGGTGCAGGTAGTACACCGCGTGCGAATCTTTTTCACCGAAGATGGCGACCAGCACGTTGGCTCCGGTTACTTCTTTCTTGCCATTGGATGCCGATTGCACATGCATAATGGCACGCTGGATCACGCGCTGGAAACCCAGGGTTGGCTGGGTATCGACTTCACCTGCGCCGGGCACAGTGGGCGTATTATCGCCGATGAAATTGGTCAGCGTTTTGCGCAAGTCCTCAATGTGGACGGCGCAAGCACGCATGACTTCGGCTGCCGATGGATTATCGAGCAAAGCCAGCAACAAATGCTCGACCGTAATAAATTCGTGTCGAGCCTGCCTTGCTTCGACAAATGCCATATGCAGGCTAACTTCCAATTCCTGAGCGATCATACTTCCTCCATCACGCATTGCAGGGGGTGTCCTGCCTTTCGAGCGTGGGTTAATACATATTCCACCTTGGTGGCTGCGACATCTTTCGAATACACACCACACACGCCTTTGCCGTCACGATGAACACACAGCATGATCTGGGTGGCCGTCTCGCGATCCTTATTGAAATACTCTTGCAAGATGGCCACCACGAATTCCATCGGGGTGTAGTCATCGTTGAGTAATAAAACCTGGTACATCGGAGGCGGTTTCAGCTTTTGTTCCTGCCGCTCAAGGATGGTACCGCTATCGTGCCTGGTTGCCATACGTCTATTCTAATGCTTTCCGGGTCAGAGCAACGCACAAACAGATGCGCGATTGCGTTTCAGTTTCCAATATTACGCGTTTTCTGGCTTGTTCGCAGATGGCGCCCCATTTACAAGAATTCAAGAGTGGTTTTTGCGTTGAATATGAATGCTTTTCGCCATGTCCTTTTCAAAACGGCTTGACATTGATATTTAATGGGCCAACAATGCTACATATCGGTAAGCGTCGCTGGATATGGTTAAGTTGACCGATATGGAGTGAGCAAGTTAGAGGGGGCAACGTAACGCGATGCTTCTTGCTTTTATGGCTCGTGTGATTAGTTTTTATTAGAAAGTTCTTTTATGGCAACAGGTAAAGTTAAGTGGTTCAATGACACCAAAGGATTCGGCTTCATTACTCCGGATGACGGCGGTGAAGACTTATTTGCCCATTTTTCCGCAATCACGATGAACGGATTCAAGACTCTCAAAGAAGGTCAAAAAGTCTCATTCGAAGTCACGCAAGGCCCTAAAGGCAAGCAAGCTTCAAATATTCAGGGCGCAGATTAATACCGCATTTCACCCAATGCATAAAGCCCCGCTAGTCGGG
>JBDLSU010000345.1:0-5199 GCA_039799405.1 Pseudomonadota bacterium
ATTACACCTATTTTGTGCCAGACGTGGCGTATCACATCGTCAAATGGCAACGCGGCTTTACGCAAGCCATCAATGTGCAGGGTGGCGATCACCACAGCACCACCATCCGGGTTCGCGCCGGTTTGCAGGCCGTCAACCTGGGCATCAGCCAGGGTTATCCGGATTACGTGCTGCATAAAATGGTCACCGTGATGAAAGACGGGGCCGAAGTCAAAATCTCGAAACGGGCCGGTTCTTACGTGACCGTGCGCGATTTGATCGAATGGTCGGGCAATGGCGATGTGGTCAAGGGGCGCGATGCGGTGCGCTTTTTCTTTATCTCGCGTAAAGCCGATACCGAATTTGTGTTCGATGTTGATGTCGCCGTCAAGGAATCGGACGACAATCCGGTGTATTACGTGCAATACGCGCATGCGCGGATTTGCCGCATCATCGAAAAATCCGGCCTCAGCAGTGAGCAACTCGACCAGGCTGATCTGAGCCCGCTGACTGGCAACAAGGAAGCGCTGTTACTGGCCAAATTGGCCAGCTACCCGGACATGTTGCAACACGCGCTGGGTGAACTCGGGCCGCATCAGGTGGCGTTTTATTTGCGTGAACTGTCCGGCCAAATGCACAGCTATCTGGGTGAAATTCATATCCTGACCGAGGATATGCAGGTTCGCGCTGCCCGGGTTGCGCTGCTGCGGGCGATTCGTCAGGTGATTGCCAATGGTCTGGCCATGTTGGGTGTGTCCGCACCGGAAACCATGTAAGGATAATTATGAAATCGAATATGGCTTGGCTGGCACAGCGTGGCAATACTCTGGTCGGTATTATTATTGGTTTGGTGATTGGTCTGGCGCTGGCAGTGGTGGTGGCGCTGGTGATTACCAAAGGCTCGTCACCCTTCGTCAATAAAGTGGGCAAAACTGCCAGCGAATCAAGCACCGGGCAAATCAGCGACCCGAACAAGCCAATGTATGGCAATGCCAGTGCCGCCAAGGAAGCCGCCAAGGAATTTGCACCGGAACCTGCACCATCGGCTACCGCCGCCGTCACCACGCCAGCGCCTGCCGCTACCCCCGCCCCTGCCGTCGCCGCCACCACACCCACCCCTGCGCCCAAGCCTGATGCCAAAGCCGCCGAAGACAAGCTGGACAAACTGATCGACAAAGCACTGGCCAAAAACGACGCCAAGGGCAACAGCCCGGAAGATAAATGGGTCTACTTCCTGCAAGCCGGTGCCTTCAAAGAACAAAGCGATGCCGAAAACACCCGCGCCAAGCTGGCCCTGCTCGGCTTTGAAGCCAGTATCAGCGAGCGCAATACCGATAACGGGGTGTTGTACCGGGTGCGCGTCGGGCCTTACAATCAGGTCGAGGCAATGAATAAAGTGCGCACCAAATTAAATGAAAACGGAATCGATGTTTCCATCGTTCACAATCAAAAATAAGCTGGCTGTCATCTTTTGACGTGCCAGGGCGTTTTAGCAACAGTATCGATCAACCCTGACCTCTCACACTTGCTATTGAAGGATTATTATGCGTATTGTTAAACATTTGATGGCTGCATTCAGTTTTGGTTTGCTGGCTCTGAGCCCGGCTGCATTTGCTGCGGAAACCAAAGGACTCGGTTACTATGCCATGACCGATCCGCAACCCACCGACAGCGGCAAAAAAGTCGAAGTCATCGAGTTTTTTGGCTACGCTTGTCCACACTGTTTCGGCTTTGATCCGGTATTGGCGGCATGGGTCAAAAAACAGGGCGATCAGATTGTTTTCAAACGGATCCCGGCCAACTTCCGCCCTGAGTGGGCATTGCATGCACGCATGTATTACGCGCTGGAATCGATGGGTAAAAATGAAGAAATGCATGCCAAAATTTTTAACGCGATGCATGGCGAACGCCAACCACTCAATACCGAAGACGCGATTATCAACTTCGTCGCCAAGCATGGTATCGACAAACAGAAATTCACCGATGCCTTTGGCTCTTTTTCGGTTCAGGCCAAGGTAAAGCGGCTCGCCCAAATGCAAGCAAATTACAAGATTGAAAACGTCCCAACCATTATTATTGATGGCCGCTATGTCACTGCACCACACCTGGCAGCGGATCTGGTTGGCCGTGACAGATCCGAACCCGAGCTGCAACAAGCTGCGTTAAAAATCATGGATGACCTGGTCGCCAAAAGCAAGAAAAAATAATATCCAAGGCAACATTAATAAAAAAGGTGGAGCATACTCCACCTTTTTTATTTCCCCCGCAGCATTTGCCAATTTCACGACACTCCTGCGCGCCAGACTTGCAACACGCACCCTGACTTGAATTTACCGTCAGAATATGCGCTACACTTGGCAAACCAGAGCGCAACATTACCGACAGATCCCCCCCAGACAGGATCATGTTTCATGAACCCATTATTAATGCAGTTCAACAATCGCAAGATGCCACTGGCGCTGGTGATTGACGACGACCAGTTTATCCGTGGCGTAGCGCGGGTAGTATTGCAATCCTGTGGCTTTGAAGTAGAAGAAGCTTGTGACGGCATCGAGGGCCTGAGTGTGATTGAGCGCACTTCCCCCGATCTGGTATTACTGGATGTGGTCATGCCCGGCCTGAAAGGCTTTGATGTATGCCGCGAGCTGCGCAAGTTTGCGGGTGGCAAGCTCATTCCGGTATTGATGATGACCAGCCTGGATGATCATGACTCGATCAACGAAGCCTACCATGCTGGCGCTACCGACTTTATTTCCAAACCCTTCAATCACGTCGTGCTGGGACACCGGATTCGCTATTTGTACAATGCCAGCCGCGCCTTGAATAGCCTGGCCATCAGTGAAGCCAAGCTGGCCAATGCACAACGCCTGAGTGCGGTTGGCAACTGGGAATGGGATGTCAGTGTAGACCGCCTGAACTGGTCTGATGAAATGTTCCGCATTTACCGGATTTCGCCCGGCCATTTCCAGGCCCATTTCGGTATTTTTCTGGAGCATGTTTACTCGGAAGATTTGCCGGTATTTGAAGAAATGCTGCACGGTGCCATCAAGCGTCAGCAATCGATCCAGCTTGATCACCGCATTCTGTTGGCCGACGGCACCCTGCGCTACGTGCATTTTCAGGGGGAATACATCACCAACCCCAAAACCAATGCCAGCTATTTGCAAGGCACGGTGCAAGATATTACCGAGCGCAAGCAAAACGAAGCGCGCATCCGCTACCTGGTCAACTATGACTCGCTCACCAATTTGCCCAATCGCCATTTGCTGCAAGACCGGGTCAACCAGGCGATTGTACAAGCCACCCGCACCCAGCACCGGGTAGCCATGCTGGTAATTGGGCTGGATGGTTTTAAATTTATTAACGATAGTTTCGGCCATGCCGTTGGCGACCAGTTATTGCAAGCGGTCGGCCAGCGCCTGCACCAGACCGTGCGCGAGGGTGATACCGTGGCGCGGGTCGGCGGCGATGGCTTTGCCATCATTTTGCCCGGCCTGGCACAAACCCAGATGGCACCGGGCGTGGCACAAAAAGTCTTGAACGCCTTTACCCCCAGCTTTACCATCGACGGCCATGAATTGCATGTTACCGCCAGCATCGGCATCAGTATTTT
Organism: Pseudomonadota bacterium; assembly: GCA_039799405.1. GTDB lineage: Bacteria > Pseudomonadota > Gammaproteobacteria > Burkholderiales > Burkholderiaceae_D > CAMBDR01. Next base: position 3,593 of record JBDLSU010000345.1, read on the forward strand.
CCCGGAAGACGGTAACAACCCCGATCTGCTGCTCAAAAATGCCGACGCCGCCATGTACAGTGCCAAGGCCAAGGGGCGCAATTGCTACCAGTACTATGCGCCTGAAATGAGTGTCCATGCCGAACAGCGGGTGTTGATGGAAAATGCTCTGCGCCAGGCGATTGAACACGATGAGTTTGAAGTGTATTACCAGCCCAAGGTCAATCTGGCTACTGGCAAAATCCATGGTGCCGAAGCCCTGATCCGCTGGCAAAGCCCGACCCTGGGATTTTTACCGCCGGATCGCTTCATTCCACTCACCGAAGAAACCGGGCTGATTGTACCAATTGGCGAATGGGTATTGCGCACCGCCTGCATTCAGGCACGAAAGTGGCATGAAATGGGTTTTCCCCACTTTACCATCGCCGTCAATTTGTCAGCGCGCCAGTTTTCCCAGCAATCGGTGCTCGATCTGGTACGCCAGGTATTGAGCGATACCGGCTTGCCACCTGCCAAGCTGGAACTGGAATTAACCGAGAGCCTGCTGGTCAACAATACCGACATGATGCTGCAAACCCTGTCCGACCTGAAAACCCTGGGCGTTTCGCTGTCGCTGGATGATTTTGGCACGGGCTATTCCAGCCTGTCCTACCTGAAGCGCTTCCCGTTTGATGTCCTGAAAATCGACCGCTCCTTCGTCTCTGAAGTGGGCAAGGCGCGCGAAGTTTCGCTGGCCGAAATTATTTTGCTGATGGCCAGCACCCTGCACCTGAAAACGGTGGCGGAAGGGGTCGAAACGGCGGAACAACTGGCATTTTTAAAAGCCCATCAGTGCGATGAAATCCAGGGCTATTATTTCAGTCGTCCGGTGCCTGCCGGACAATTCACCGCAATGCTGACCGAAAACAAGGGCTTATGAATCGCGGCAACCTATGAATGAACCTCGCATTCCTGCCAACGAAGCAGTCCGCCATGCCGAATTATTGCGCCTGGGTTTGCTCGATACCCCGGCCGAAGAGCGCTTCGACCGGATAACCCGCATCGCCAAACAATTGTTTGCTACCGAAATTGCCCTGCTGTCACTGGTAGACAGTGAACGTCAGTGGTTCAAATCACGCCAGGGCCTGGACGCCTGCGAAACCCCGCGCGCCATTTCATTTTGCGGCCACGCCATTTTGCAAGATGATGTGTTCGTGGTCGAAGATGCCAGTCAACATCCCGATTTTCTTGATAACCCGCTGGTCACCGGCGCACCCTTCATCCGTTTTTATGCCGGAGTACCGGTTTACGGCATCCGGCGTTTGCCGCTGGGTACGCTATGCATCATCGACCCGGCACCGCGCCACTTTTCGCAGCAGGATCGCATCAACTTGCTGGACCTGGCACGCATTCTGGAATCGGAAATCAATGCCGAAGAACTGGCCCGACAAGAACAATACCTGATCGAAGCAAAAAACCTGGCTGAAGCGGCCAGCATCGCCAAAAGCCAGTTTCTTGCCAATATGAGCCATGAAATCCGCACTCCGATGAATGCGGTACTGGGCATGGCGCATCTGCTGGCCAATACCGAACTCAACCACGAGCAGCAGCATTTGCTGGCCATGGTCAAGCATTCGGGTGAATCATTG
>JBDLSU010000346.1:0-4838 GCA_039799405.1 Pseudomonadota bacterium
CGATTGTATTTCACTCGCAAGACGAATTCATGCGCGCCTACAAAGCCGGGCAACTGGACAAGGATTTTGTCGCCGTACTGCGCTTTCAAGGCCCGCGCGCCAACGGCATGCCGGAATTGCACGCGCTGACGCCAGCGCTGGCCAATTTGCAGGACGCTGGCCGCCATGTGGCGCTGGTGACCGATGGCCGCATGTCCGGCGCTTCTGGCAAAGTACCGGCCGCGATTCATGTCTCGCCGGAAGCGCTGGCCGGTGGCGCGCTGGGCAAGGTGCGTGATGGCGATCTGATCCGGCTCGATGGTGAAGCAGGCGTACTGGAAGCGCTGGTTGACCCGGCCGAATGGGCGGCGCGCAGCCATGCCAGCGATGACCTGAGCGCCAACCAGGTTGGCATGGGGCGCGAATTATTTGCCTTCATGCGCTCAAGCATCAGCGCGGCCGAGCAGGGGGCCACCACCTTTGGTTTGCCGGGGGCGGATCAGCCACACGCCAGCACAGCAAGCCCTGCTGGCATCGTAACTAACTGAGGCACCTGAGGCACCTGATGTACCTCAGTCATAGCAAATCTTCAACCATTGCAACAGCGAAAAGTGAGTAAAAACATGGATTTATTGGAAATAATGCGGGAAGCGGTGGTGATCCCGGTGATTGCGATTGACGACCTGGCCCACGCGGTGCCGATGGCCAAGGCGCTGGTAGCCGGTGGTATCCGGGTGCTGGAAGTGACCTTGCGTACCAGCCATGGTCTGGCCGCGATTCGCGCCATTGCCGAGCAAGTGCCGGACGCCATCGTCGGCGTCGGTACCCTGACTGCACCGGAAGAATTTGTCGCTGCGCGCGCCGCCGGGGCAATCTTCGGCGTCTCGCCCGGCTTGACCAGCCAGTTGATTGCCGCCGCCAAAAGCTCGGGCCTGGCCTTGTTGCCGGGGGTAATGACGCCTTCCGAAGTAATGGCCGCGCGCGAAGCCGGGTTTCGCCAATTGAAATTATTCCCGGCGGTGCCAGCCGGGGGCGTTGCCATGCTCAATGCGATTGCCGGGCCGCTGGGCGATATTACCTTTTGTCCGACCGGTGGCATTACCCAGGACAATGCGGCGCAGTTTTTGGCTTGCAAAAATGTGGCGTGCGTCGGTGGTAGCTGGTTGACGCCAAAGGCCGCGATGCAAGCCGGGGATTGGGCTGAATTGACCCGCCTGGCCCAGGCCGCCAGTGCCTTGCGGCGCGTTTGATATCTGCAGCGCAAGGCAGGAATGCCTTGCGCCTCATTGAATTGGGCTAGTGTGCGCTTTGCTCTACCTCAAACCCGACTACATTTCTTGCCTCACGAGAAAACTCCACACCAATTAAAAAGACGGGGCGGCCATCCGTGGGGCGGCCATCCGTGGGGCGGCCATCCGTATATTTTTCTGCATAGCGTTTGTCTTTTAACTGCTGCAACGCTGCACCATTGGGCAGCAGTTCCACCACTTTAAACTCAAACAAAAAAATGGTATCGGGCATCAGAACCGCCATGTCGATGCGGCCATGGTTAGTGGCGTCTTCCACCCGCACATCCAGCCCTAATGCCGCGAAGTGGCTATAAAACACGCTGGCGTAAAAGCCTTCATATTGCGCAATCGGGTTATTGCTGTACCACTGATGGGGTATGCCGGCGAAAAAAGCGTGAATCAATTGCCTGAGCCCAGTCAAATCATGGTTGCGTAAGACTTTGCGCAATTGCAAACCATGTTGATGGTTTTTGCTGGCATCGTTGGTATAAAGCGCGAGCAAACTGTTATTGAGGCTGGTTTCGACTTCCAGATTAGGGTAACCCAGGGTGTAGTTCAGCATGCCAAGGTCTGGTTCGTCGGTAGCGATAATGGTGAGGTAACCGGTTTGAAACAACAGCGCTTCAAGGCTGATGTGTTCAATGTCAAAGGTGGAAAGCAAGGCTTCATCGGTGCACAGGCTTGCCAAATCGGGTGCAAAAAAGCCGCGCTCGGCCAGTAATTTCACTAAAAAAGTCGGCGTACCGGTTTCAAACCAATATGCTTTAAACTTGCGCTTTTTAAATAGCATCAAAAGATCAAACGGGTTGTATACCGATTCGCCACCCCAGTTGTAACCATTGAACCAGCGCTTGATTTGTTCACGCTCAAGGCCGTCCAACTCGGGCGCGAACACTGTATCGACATCGGCACCAGTATAGCCACACAGCGCCGACCATTCCGGGTCGAGCGTAATGTCTTCCAGATTGTTGAGCCCTGAAAACAGGCTGACCTTGGAAAACCTGGACACCCCCGTGAGCATGGCGAAACGAATATGTGCATCTTGATCTTTGATGACGCTATAGATGTTTTTCAACTCCTCGCGAATCTCGCGGGCGCTATCCGGCTGTTCCAGCCTGTCCAAAATCGGTTTGTCGTATTCGTCTACCAGCACCACAACACGTTGTGCTGTTTTTTCATGCAAACGAACAATCAGGTCGGCAAAGCGGCTTGCCAAATCCGGAAAGCGCGCGGGCAATCCAAATTGGCGTTCATGGCTGTCGAATTGTCGATGCAGCATTTCCCGCACATCTGCACGGCAACTGACCACGCCGCCACCGAAGCTAATGCGCAGCACCGGGAAACGCTGGTTCCAATCCCACTGGTCAGCAATCAACAAGCCGCTAAAAAGCGCCTGGTTGCCTTCAAATAGTTCTTTCAAGGTATCGAGAAACAGGCTTTTGCCGAAACGGCGTGGGCGTGACAGAAAGTAATAACCAGCAGCCTTGGCCAGGCGCAGTGCGTAGGCGGTTTTATCGACGTAGTAACAATCGCCTTCCCGAATTTTGGCAAAGGTCTGGATGCCGATAGGCAGGGTTTTTCGCACTAAGGGTAGCATGGTGGTTGTAGGGTCTGCCCGGCATTGCGGCAATGAAATGGTGGGGTGTACTTTAGCATGATTGGCGTGTGATTCGCAATTGGGCAGTTCCTGCGCCACGCCATCGCCCGGGCAAGGCCAAGCTTATTTACCGTAGCGTTCAATCTCGGTCGCAATTTGGTCGAGCGCTATTTCCCGGTCTACCGCGCCGAGCTTGATGGCTTCTTTGGGCATGCCAAATACCACGCAACTGGCTTCGTCCTGGGCCAGGGTGGCGGCACCGGCGTCGTGCATTTCGCGCATGCCGCGTGCGCCATCGTCGCCCATGCCGGTCATGATGATGCCCAGTGCATTCCTGCCCGCAACTTGCGCCACCGATTTGAATAACACATCCACCGATGGTTTGTGGCGGTTAACTGGTGGGCCATCGACAATATTGACCTGATAAAAAGCCCCGCTGCGGGTCAGGCGCATATGCAAGCCGCCGGGTGCGATCAGGGCGCGGCCGGGTAATACGCGGTCACCATTTTGCGCTTCCCGCACTTCGATGGCACACAGTTTATTGAGGCGTTCGGCAAACAGGGCGGTAAATTTTTCCGGCATATGTTGCACAATCACAATCCCGGGGGTAACCCGGGGCAGCGCACATAGCACCAGCTCCAGCGCCTGGGTGCCCCCGGTGGAGGTGCCGATTGCCACCACTTTGTCGGTGGTTTGCGCCATGCTGGTCGGTAACGCCATTTTTTGTGGGGTTGCGCTACTGCTGCCATTGCTGCTGCCATTGCCGCCATGGGTGCTGGCCGCGCCATGGGCCAGATTGCTGGCTGCATTGGCTGGCAAGGCGCGCGGTTTGGCTTGTGCTGCCTGCTTGACGGTACGGATCAATTCGGCACCGGATTCAGAAATAAAATCTTTCAGCCCCAGTTTGGGTTTGGTCACATACGCGACTGCGCCAGCGGACAAGGCTTGCATGGTGGTTTCGGCACCGCGCTCGGTCAGGGTGGAGCAAATTACCACCGGGGTCGGGCGTTCGTGCATGATTTTCTTCAGGAAGGTAATGCCATCCATGCGCGGCATTTCCACATCCAGCACAATCACATCCGGCCATTCCTGGGCCATTTTTTCCTGTGCGATAATCGGATCCGCTGCGGCAGGCAAGACCTGCAATTGCGCATCTTTCGACAAAACCAGGCTCATTACCTGACGCACTACGGCCGAGTCGTCAATAATCATGACTTTGATTTTGTTGGCAGGGGTCGGGCTCATGATCACATCATTCTCAGTCGAAAGCGTCCGGGACGCTTGGGTTGTGTCGGTTGCTGTTTGGCCGGGTCGGGTTGCGCCTGGACCCTGTCGGGCTTGCCTCAGGCCGGGCGCTTGCTGCGGCGATCCATGCGGTAGGCTCCGGGGCCGATTTGTACCAGGCCATCAATAATGCCATGCAGGGTTTCGGCCAGGCCAACAAATAATACGCCATCGGGCATCAAGGCTGACATGAGCTGACCAATTACCTTGCGTTTCACGGGTGCTTCAAAATAAATCAGGACATTTCGTAGGAAAATAACGTCAAACGGTACCAGTTCCGGTAGGGGTTCGATCAGGTTGATCTGGGCGAACTCGGTTTTTTCCCGCAGCACCTTGTCAACCAGAATCGAACCTTCATAGGGGCCGCTGCCACGTAAAAAATAGCGCTTCAAATACTCTTGCGGCAAGCCGTCCAGCCGGTCCATGCCGTACAAACCGCTGACCGCCTGCTGCAAGACCCGGGTTGAGAGATCCGAACCACGTACTTCCCAGTTCTGGCAACGGCCCTGGCGCGTCAGTTCCTGCAAGGTCATGGCGATGGTATAGACTTCTTCACCGGTCGAACAGGCCGCACTCCAGACCCGGAAAATATGGTCTTTGGTGGCTTTGGTGGCAATATCGGCCAACATGTCAAAATGCTTGGGTTCGCGGAAAAAATAAGTTTCGTTGGTGGTCAGTAAATCAATCGC
>JBDLSU010000347.1:0-3242 GCA_039799405.1 Pseudomonadota bacterium
AGTCTCGCCGGCATCAACGGCCTGTACTGGCAAGGTGGCGTATGCGTATACGAGCAAGGCACGCGCAGCCGCGCGCTGGTCGAGCAGGTAGTGGACGCGGACGGGCCAGCGTGGCGCGGACAGATACGCATCTGCACGCAAGGGCCGCAAGCGGCGCAGTTATTGGTCGTTCTGCAAGAACAACTTGAACGCGATACCTGGAACTGGAACCTTCACATGACGAAACACACCAGCAAAAATCCCGCAGCAGAAGCGCCCAACGCCGATGCAGATGCCACAAGCAAACTGCATTTCACAGCAGAACCCGCCAACACCATCCGCTACGGCGTTTCCTACGGCTGGACGCCCGACAGCAGCAAAGTGGTTGACGATTTATGCCGGGCCGCCGAAGCACGCGGCATTACCATCCTGCGCGACACCACCGCCTTGCGCCTGGGTGAGCGCATCGCCCCCTTCATGCAACAACTGGCCGCACAAGACCGGGTATTCGTCATCTTGTCCGACAAATATTTGAAGTCCGCCAACTGCATGTACGAGCTATTTGAAATCTGGCGCAATGCCCGCCTGAACGATGCCGATTTCCTCACCCGCGTGCGTGTGTACAGCCTGCCCGACGCCGATATTTTCAGCCCGGAATCCCGAATGCTGATAGCCAAGCACTGGAAAGATCGATTCTTGAGACTTGACGCGATGGTGAAAGAACATGGTGCAAATCTTCTGGGTACAGAAGACTTCAAAAACTACAAGCTCATGCAAGACTTTGCCCATAAAATTGGGGATATTTTGTATGTGGTGGCCGACACGCTGCAACCCAAAGAATTTGATGAATTGGTGCAAATTGGGTTTAATTAGTCCCTGCCACCAGCAGCGCATTCCAATATGAGCTTGATCTGAAAAAACTTGTTCCCGCATGTCATTTTCTCTTGCCCCTATCCACCCCGAAAGCCTTGGGTTTATAATGGCGCAATTCGATTTGCCTTTTTGGGCCGATCAGTTTTTAACCGTGGAGTACGCAATATCATGAATGCTACGCTAGACAAAGAACTCGAACTGCTGACGCTTGCTGAGAAACGTGCCTTGGGTGAAGCCCTTATCGTCAGCGCGGAAAGTGAAGCATCAGCCCCTCTGGTATCGCAAGAGCAACGAGATGAATTGCGTATCCGCTTGGCCCATCATCGCGCCAATCCTGATGAAGCGGGTGTGACGCTGGCGCAATTGAAGGTACAACTGCTCTCAAAAGCGACGCAAGCATGAGTTTTCAGATTATTTTCAAGCCATTGGCGCAGGAAGAAATTGCCGAAGCGCATCAGTGGTATCAACAAGCCCATATCGATATGGGTGATGCTTTCCTGGCAGAACTTGAGCGCGTGAGCCATTTTATTGAAAATAATCCACGGCTGTACGCTTGCGTAGAGGATGAAATCAGACGGGCGAATTTCAACCGTTTTCCCTATTCACTCTTTTATGTTATTGATGGGCAAACGGTAAATATACTGTCCTGTTTTCATCAGCATCGGCGACCAAGCAAAAAATGTCCGGTGCCGTAAAAAACGGAATTCAACTTACATAAAAAAGCCGCATCCCATTCAAGGCAATGCGGCTTTTTTCTGCTACTTGCTACTTGCGGCCAGCGTTTTACTCCACCGCCTTCACCATCGATTCCAGCACCTTCTTGGCATCGCCAAACACCATCATGGTTTTATCCATGTAGAACAGTTCATTGTCCAGCCCGGCATAACCTGAGGCCATCGAGCGTTTGTTGACGATGATGGTTTTGGCTTTGTAGGCTTCCAGAATCGGCATGCCTGCAATCGAAGATTTGGGATCTTTGGCAGCCGGGTTGACCACGTCGTTGGCACCCAGCACCAGCACCACATCGGCCTGGCTGAATTCGCTGTTGATGTCTTCCATTTCAAATACCTGGTCATACGGTACTTCGGCTTCGGCCAGCAGCACGTTCATGTGGCCTGGCATACGGCCTGCTACCGGATGGATCGCGTATTTGACGATCACGCCCTGGTGGGTCAGTTTTTCCACCAGTTCTTTCAGGGCATGCTGGGCGCGCGCCACGGCCAGGCCATAGCCCGGCACAATGATCACGGTTTCGGCATTGCTCATCAGGAAGGCGGCGTCGTCAGCGGAACCGGATTTGACCGGACGCTGCACCTGGGCACCACCGGCTGTTGCCGCTGCCGCATCGCCACCAAAACCACCCAGAATGACGTTGAAGAAGGAGCGGTTCATGGCTTTACACATGATGTAGGACAAAATCGCGCCGCTGGAGCCAACCAGCGAACCGGCCACGATCAACATCGAGTTATTCAGCGAAAAACCGATGCCTGCTGCGGCCCAGCCGGAATAGCTGTTCAGCATCGACACCACCACCGGCATATCGGCACCACCGATCGGGATGATGATCAACACGCCCAGCACGAAGGCAATGGCGGTCATGATCAGGAAAGGCACCCAGTTGGGTTCCCACGCGCCTTCGGCCCCGGCATTGGTGAAGCAAAATACCAGACCCAGGCCAACCATGGCAATCGCCAGGACCAGGTTCAACATGTGTTGACCGGGGAAGCTGACGGGTGCGCCCTGGAACAGGCGGAATTTGTATTTGCCGGACAATTTACCGAACGCAATTACCGAACCGGAGAAGGTAATTGCACCGACGAAGGTACCAATGAACAACTCGAACCGGTTGCCCACTGGCAGGGTTTCGCCTGCTTTGGCGACGATGCCAAAGGCGACTGGCTCGGCTACGGCGGCAATCGCGATACAAACTGCGGCCAAACCGATCAGCGAGTGCATCGCCGCGACCAATTCCGGCATCTTGGTCATTTCGACCCGCTTGGCCAGCAAGGTGCCGATGCCGCCACCGATCACCAGCCCGGTCAAAATCAAACCATAGCCGAGGCTGCCGCTACCGCTGGTGCTGGCCGATTTGAGTTTCAGCACCCATAACAGGGTGGTGATGGTGGCAATTGCCATGCCAGTCATACCGAAGGCATTGCCGGCCCGCGCGGTGGCGGGCGAGGACAAGCCTTTCAGGGCCTGGATCATGCAAATCGACGCCACCAGATACAGCAGCGTCACCAAGTTCAAGCTGACAAAGGACATATCCATGCTTATTCTCCTTTACCGGCTTTGGGTTCTTTTTTCTTGAACATTTCCAGCATTCTCTGGGTGACCAGAAAACCACCGAACACATTCACCGCCGCCAGCGCCACCGCCAGCGTCCCCAT
>JBDLSU010000348.1:0-4769 GCA_039799405.1 Pseudomonadota bacterium
TTCCAACATGATGCTGGCACGCTTTCGCTTTGATGACAGCTCGATCCTGGTCATGCTCACCAGCCATAATAAAGAGCGCTCGCTGGCACAATCGCATGCCGCCATTTTGATGGCCGGGCAAGCAGTTGAAGAAATTGCATAATTGCAAGTTCGCGTCGGGTAATTTTTTGATTGGCCCGGGTTCTGAATATATTGATCAATGAGGTGGTTCAAATGGCAAAGAAAAGCGTAATTTCCGAAGCTCACGAAATTCAACTGGCAATTGAATTGATCAAGTTGGGCGCGCGCCTGCAGTTGCTGGAAACCGAAGTCGCATTGTCGCGTGAACGTCTGTTATCCTTGTACAAGGAATTGCGCGGTGTGTCGCCACCGAAAGGGATGTTGCCGTTTTCAACCGACTGGTTTTTGACCTGGCAACCGAACATTCATGCCTCGCTGTTCATGAATATTTACAAATATCTGGTGGATCATGCCAATGTCTCGGGTATCGAGGCGGTTATGAAAGCTTATAAACTGTATCTGGAGCAAATCCAATTCCAGCCGCAGGATGATGAGGAGGCGGTTTTGTCGCTGACCCGTGCCTGGACGCTGGTGCGCTTCTTTAACAGCAAAATGTTGTCTACTGCTTGTTGTGCCGAATGTGGTGGTCATTTCGTTGTAAATTCATTTGATTTGCATAAAAATTATGTTTGCGGTTTGTGCCATATGCCTTCTCGTGCGGGCAAAACCCGAAAAGCCAAGGATGCTGATGCTCAACCCCAGGTTCTCGCCGCATAATTGCGGTTCTCTGATGTGATGGGCTTGTTGCGCCTGCCTGCGCTGCGCGCACTGTTGCTTCAGGCTGGTAGTCTGGTGTTGGTGGTATTGATAGCGCGCCTGAGCTGGCTGTGGCTGGGTGTTAAGATCGAGTTGCTTGTTGCTGTCATACTACAAGGCGTGTTCTCTGCATTGGGAGCGCGATTGCTGAAAATGGCGGTATGGTGGTGGCTGATCCAGTTGTTGTTGCCGCTGGCATTGTTGTTGACCTGGATGCTGCATTTGCCTGCTGGTGTATTCTTGCTTGGTTTTATCTTGTTAGTGCTGATCTATTGGTCTTGTTTCCGAACTCAGGTACCGTACTATCCTTCCAGTCAGTTTGTACGTCAGCAGATTTTGCAGTTAATGCCACTTCAGGTATCAGTCAGGTTTATCGATATTGGCAGTGGATTGGGGGGCTTGCCCCTGTATTTGCTGAAAAATCGACCAAAATCGCAGTGTTTTGGCATCGAATTGGCCCCCTTGCCCTGGTTGATCAGCTATCTTCGCGCTACCCTCAGTCACTCTCCGGTGCAATTTTTGCGAGGTGACTATCATGAACTCGACTTTTCCCAATTTGATTTGGTTTTTGCCTATTTGTCACCGGCAGCAATGAGTGCCCTGTGGCGCAAGGCCCAAAATGAGATGCGAGCCGGTAGCTTGTTGCTCAGTTACGAATTTATTGTTGTCGAGCAAAGCCCGACCTTCATCATGAATGATCCCTGTGGCGGGCCTGCACTATATGGTTGGCAGTTTTAACACGCAAGCCAGGTTATTTGCTTGCTTGAGAGCCATTCTCAAGTTTTTGCCGCGCATATGATCTATCATTAAGCCAGCTTCATATGCCTGTGCCGGGTGGCTGGCGACAATGATCGTGGCCTTGTTCCAATTTGATGCGGAGACTCTACCCTTGTTAGTTATCGTCGGATATGTCATCGTGCTGGGCTGCGTCTTCGGTGGATTCGTTATTTCGGGTGGCCACTTGCATTCGTTATGGCAGCCAGTCGAATTATTGATGATCGGCGGAGCGGCCGCTGGTGCATTCTTTGTGGGAAATAATGGCAAATCCATCAAGGCTACCCTGAAAGCCCTGCCAACGCTGTTGCAAGGCTCACGGTATACCAAAGATTTGTACATGGAAATGATGTCGCTTCTGTTTGATGTTTTGAGCAAGGTGCGTAAAGAGGGCTTGATGTCGATTGAAGGCGATATAGAAAGCCCGGCCGATAGCCCTGTATTTAGCAAGTATCCCGGCATTTTGGCAGACCACCACATCGTTGAATTCATGACCGATTACTTGCGTTTGATGGTTTCTGGCAACATGGATGCGTTTCAGATCGAAAACCTGATGGATAATGAAATCGAAACCCATCATCATGAAGGCGAAGTACCGGTTCACTGTATTGCCAAGCTGGGTGATGGTTTGCCTGCATTTGGTATTGTTGCGGCGGTGATGGGGGTGGTGCATACCATGGCGTCGGTCGGGATTCCGCCTGCCGAACTGGGTATTCTGATTGCAAATGCGCTGGTCGGTACATTTTTGGGGATTTTGCTGGCCTATGGATTTGTCGGTCCCTTATCAAGTTTGCTTGAACAAAAACTGGGGGAGTCGGCCAAAATGTATCAATGCGTCAAAGTGACCTTGTTAGCCAGTCTGAATGGCTATGCTCCTGCGCTGGCAGTAGAATTTGGCCGTAAAGTGTTGTATTCCACCGAACGTCCGACCTTTTCCGAACTTGAAGAACATATTAAGAAAGCCAAGTCCAAATAAACATCTTAAACTTCTATTCGTTCGGAAATTGCCATGGCTGACGAAGGTCTACGACCAATTATTGTTAAACGTATCAAAAAAGGTGGTGGTGGCCACCACGGCGGTGCCTGGAAAATTGCATACGCCGACTTTGTCACAGCCATGATGGCTTTTTTCCTGTTAATGTGGTTACTTGGGTCTACCACCAAGGGTGATTTGAATGGTATATCGGAATACTTTCAGACTCCATTACGGGTCGGCTTGCTTGGTGGTGATGGTAGCGGTGACAGTTCCAGCGTGGTCAAAGGTGGCGGTAAAGATCTGACCAAAAAATCCGGTCAGGTCAAAAATGGAAGTGACCCTCCGCGCAAACAACACTATGACTTGAAAAAAGCGGCAGCCGAACTTGAGAAGCTGGAAGTCAGTCGCCTCAAACAATTGCAACTCAAGCTCGAAGATGTGATCGAGAAAAGCCCGGAATTGCGTCAATTCAAGGAACAGTTGTTGATTGACATTACTTCCGAAGGCTTGCGGATTCAAATCGTCGATGCCCAAAATCGTCCTATGTTTGCTCTGGCAAAAGCCGAGTTGCAGCCGCACATGCAGTTGATCCTGGCTGAGATCGGTACTGTGTTGAATGAGTTTGATAACCGCATTAGCTTGTCGGGGCATACCGATTCAACCCCTTATGCTAACGGGGATAAAGGCTACAGCAATTGGGAATTGTCGGCAGATCGTGCCAATGCCTCGCGCCGACAGCTCATCGCTGAAGGGCATATGGAAGCGAAGAAAGTATTAAGAGTGGTGGGTTTGGCCGATTCCATTCATTTGGACAAAGCCGATCCATTTAATCCGATCAATCGGCGTATCAGCATCATTGTCATGAACAAGCGCACCGAGCAGGCGGTAACCCGGGATGGGGGGGGTATGAATGTCGAGAATGATGCAGAGGCGAAGAATTAACGTATCAAATGCGACAAAGATGATTGTTTTCAGAAAATTGAGCGTAAATTATGCACTAGGCCCGATACAAATGCCAAAGTGGTTTGCTCAAGGGATGTAGTTTGATTTGTATGCCAAAAGTTGAGCCGGGAAGCAAATTGTTGTCTTGCTTTTAGCTTGGGTCTTGTTTATAAGAGGGTGCCACGAATGAGCAGAAAAAAATTGCTTAGCTCGCATGTGAAACGCTTATTGTCCGGGGTATCTGATCATGGCATGCGGCATTTGACAGAGATCGAGGCCGACCTGGTGCAGGTATCGTTATTGCTGATTGAGGCAATTGAAAAATTGAGTGGCAATTTTATGGCGATCCATAATGCCGCGTCGGCACAACAGGATACGATTAATTTGCTCCTGGCTGGCGGCAAGCCTGATGAGGAACAGATCGCCAAGCTGGTGGATATGCCCAATGAAATCGGTAGCCATGTCAATGCAGCCGTAACTTGTATGCAATTTCAGGATATGACGAGTCAGTTGCTGGATCGTACCCAAAAGCGCGTGACAGGTTTGCGGGAGTTTTTAGGTACACTTGGCACCCATGGTTCTGAAATTCTTGCCGAAAGCAGTAATGATGAAATCGTGGCCCTTATCAGTACCATTAATATGAATTTAGCAATTCAAAGCCTTGAGCTGAGAAGTGTGTTGCGTAAAGCCGTGAATCAGCAGCATCTGGAAAGTGGCGACATCGAGCTTTTTTAGTGTTGTCGTAGAAAATAGGGGACTCAAGCGTCCTAAATTTAGAACAAGTAGGAGCAAAGATGGCTAAAACGATACTTGCAGTTGATGATTCCAGCTCGTTACGGCAAATGGTGGCGTTTAGTTTGAAAGCCGCCGGTTATTTGGTAGTCGAGGCGGTCGACGGGCAGGATGGATTGGAAAAGGCGAAAAATCAGACGGTTGATCTGGTTTTAACCGACCAAAATATGCCGCGCATGGATGGCTTGGCATTGATCAAACTGCTGCGCGGAATAGCGAGTTATCAAAAGGTACCTATCCTGATGCTAACTACCGAGTCCAGTGATGAGATGAAGGCAAAAGGTCGGGCTGCCGGAGCGAATGGTTGGCTGGTGAAACCGTTCGATCCGCAAAAATTAATTGAAGTGGTAAAGAAGGTGATCGGCTAAATCCCTTGGAGACCCACAACATGGTGCATATTGAACGAGACGGAGTCTGATAATGACCATCGATATAAGCCAGTTCTTTCAGGTATTTTTCGATGAGGCCG
>JBDLSU010000349.1:0-12608 GCA_039799405.1 Pseudomonadota bacterium
CCTGCGCGAGAAAATCTTGCAAGCCTTGCCCGGCCAGCGCTATGCACCGGTCATGGTGGCGCTGGTGCTGGGCGATCAACGTGCGGTCAGCCAGAGTGACTGGGCCATGTTTAATCGCACCGGAATTTCGCATCTGGTCTCCATTTCGGGCCTGCATATCACCATGATTGCCGGGTTGTTTGCCGGGCTGGTGAGTGCGTTGTGGCGACGCTCGTTTTTTACGCAAGCCCAATTGCCCTTGATTTTAGCCACGCAAAAAGTGGCGGCGCTGGCTGCGGTAGTCAGTGCGCTGGCCTATGTCGCGCTATCGGGTTTTGGCGTGCCAGCGCAGCGCACCCTGATCATGCTGTCGGTGGCGGCGTTAGCCTTGTGGAGCGGGCGCAGCAGCAGTGCTTCCCATGTGTTGTGCAGCGCACTGGCTCTGGTGGTGCTGATCGACCCGTGGGCGGTGTTGGCACCCGGTTTTTGGTTGTCATTTGCTGCCGTCGGCCTGATCTTTTTTGGTGCCAGCGGCCGGGTCAGTGCCAGTGCCAGCGGAGCCAATTTGTTGTGGCGCAATCTGAAAGCCGCTTGCCATTCCCAGTATTTGGTGACGCTGGGTTTGTTGCCATTCACCTTGCTGTTGTTTGGCCAGTTTTCGGTGGTTGGGCCGGTGGCGAATGCGCTGGCGATTCCTCTGGTCAGTTTTGTGGTGACGCCCCTGGCCTTGCTGGGGAGTGCGCTACCCGCGCCATTGTGCGCTTTTTTGCTGCAATTGGCGCATGCAGTGTTTTCCGGTCTGGCGCAGGTTTTGCAATGGCTTAATCTCAGTGCGCTGGCGGTTTGGACCACGCCCCAGCCCGCAGCCTGGATGTTTGTGCTGGCCTTGGCTGGCATGCTGTGGTTGTTGGCACCGCGTGGCTGGCCGCTGCGTTGGCTGGGGCCATTGTTGTGCCTGCCGGTATGCCTGAATCAGGCTGACGCCCCGGCTGAGGGCGCTTTGTGGTTGACCGCTTTTGATATCGGCCAGGGCAATGCGCTGTTACTGGAAACCGCACACCATCGGCTGGTATATGACACCGGGCCAGCCTATTCGCCACTGTCCGATGGCGGTAACCGGGTGATCGTGCCTTACCTGAAGGCGCGCGGGATTGAAAAGCTTGATGGTCTGATCGTCAGTCATCGTGATCTGGATCATGTCGGTGGCGCGCTGTCGCTATTACAATCGATGCCGGTTGGTTGGCTGTCCAGTTCGCTCGAACTGGAACACCCGGTGATTAAAGCTGCACGCCAGCATCAGCGCTGTCTGGCCGGGCAAAAATGGCAGTGGGACGGGGTGCAATTTGAAATCTTGCACCCTGGGGCAGAACTCTATGCCGACCCGCGTGCCAAGTCGAATGCACATTCTTGCACTCTCAAAGTGCGCATCGGTCAGCAATCAATTTTATTGGCGGGCGATATTGAAGCGCCGCAAGAAGCCATGCTGCTGCAAAGCCGGCCGGGTGATCTGGCGGCCACCATTTTGCTGGCACCACATCATGGCAGTGGCACCTCATCGACGCAGGCATTTTTACAGGCGGTTCGTCCGCAGTGGGCTGTGTTTCAGGTGGGATACCATAATCGTTACCGTCATCCCAAGCAGCAGGTGTGGCAGCGTTATCAGGATCTGGGCATAGGGCGCTTGCGCACCGATGAAATGGGGGCAATTGAAATGCGGCTGCAGGCGCAGGG
The DNA here is from genome assembly GCA_039799405.1 of Pseudomonadota bacterium. Classification (GTDB taxonomy): domain Bacteria; phylum Pseudomonadota; class Gammaproteobacteria; order Burkholderiales; family Burkholderiaceae_D; genus CAMBDR01. The sequence goes on from JBDLSU010000349.1 coordinate 1,711, forward strand.
TTTGCACTGGCAGACATACCGGCAAACCCATGCGCGCTACTGGTACGGCAGGTAGAACTGACTGAATTATTTTTTGCCTTTGGCAGGCACCGCTTTTTCAACTGCGTGGGCAAATTCGTCAGTGGCTTTGACTACCTGGGCTTCTACGGTTTCAACCGCTTGCTTGGTTACTTTGGTCAGTTGTTCCAGCCCGGCATTGGCGGTGCTGATGGCGTTTTTCAACATCACCACGGCATTTTCCGAACCCTTCGGCGCATGCTTGGTAACGTCATCGATCAGCGATTCCACCTTGGCCTTGGTGTCGCTCAATTGCTTTTCTGCGGCTTTGGTAAATTCCGCCTGCAAGCCCGCGGCGATATCGGCGAAGTGGCGGCTGTAGACGGCGGCTTTTTCAGCATTGAATTTGACTTGCGATTGCGACAGATCCAGCACCGCTTGTGGGTTTTTTGCATCGGTCATTTTTTGTGCCATGGCAAAACCTTCTTCAGTCGAAGCTTTCACGGCGGCCATGTTCAGTGCGACGACTTTTTCGACGCTTTCCACCGTTTTACTGGTCAGGCTATTGAAAACCGCCAGTTGCGATTCAAACAAGGCTTTGGTGGCATTGGAAAATTGCTCGGTATTTGAAAACATGGTGTTCTCCTGTTGAAAAAAGGTGATATGCTGCATTGCAAAAAACCCATTGTAATCAATAATTCGGCGACTGCCGCAGGATGTTGACTATTTTGTGGGGGAATGTGCATTTCAGCTCGTTAATGTTGTAAATTTGCTGTGTATTGCTTTGAAAACGCTGTTATTTGCCAATTGGCATGGTGTTGTGTTGGCTTTCTCCATGCCCTGATGGATGTTTTACTGATGTGTACCCTGATTTGTACTTTGATCCGATGCCTGTGGAGAGTATCAATATTTATTTTGTGCTGAAAGATACGATAAGTGTTCTTCCAGTATAATGTCGCCTACTTAAATTTGGAAGACCGACCCGATGAAAATTCAAGACCTCCCGGTCAGCTTTGATTTGGCACAGTTTCGCAGTGTCACACCGCTTAATGAAAGCAATGTGTGGGAAGCCTTGCTTGATCGCAATGCCGAGCAAATCGGCGTAAAACGGCGCGAAGCCGCGCTGGAAAACCTGCAGAAAATTTTCGTCGCTACCTTTCGCCTGGCCAATACCGTGGGTTTTCGCGAAATGACGCTGCGTGATTTATGTCGCGAAACCGGTTTGTCGATGGGCGGTTTGTATGGCTATATCGAACAAAAAGACCAATTGGCCGCCATGATCGCCGACATGGTGCTGTATATTACCGAATTATTGGAACAGTGGTTTGAGCATATTGAAGCGCCGTTGGACCGGATCGAATGTTTGCTGCGTGCGCACATATTTTTGGCTGAAATTTTGCAACCCTGGTTGTATTTTGTGTTTCTGGAAACCCGTGGTCTGGAACTGGCGCAGCGTGAAATTGCCAAAACATCCGAGCAAAATATTCAAATGCACATCTGCAATCTGATTCATGGCACCGGGGCCATGCCGATGGAAGATGCCTATCTGCTGGCGGCGCATTGCATGTCACTGGTGCAGGACTGGCATTTGAAACGCTGGAAATTTAAAAGCGCTAATATCGCGGTTGATGTGTTTGCCAATAGTGTGGTCTCGCTGGTGCGCTCGCATGTGCAAGAGCGTTTGCGCAAGGTGGCATGAGGCATGCTTACCGTTATAAAACGAGGCAAAAAAGCGCGCTATAAATCTGATGGAATGCGGTTATCAAAAGCGTGGAATCAAGGGTGAGGCCAGCCCACCCTTGATGATCTGCAGCAGAGCGCTTATTCGTAGGCAGGCAAGCGGATTTGTTCTTGTTCACTGAATTGTTGCTGGCGCAAAGCGGAAATGGCCGCCAATTGTTGCGCCTCTGGTTGATTGCTTTGTTTGATGCGGTTGCGCTCGGCCAGATAGGTTTTGATGCGGGCCTGCCATTGCGCTTCTTCCCGATCCACTTCCGCCAATCGCGCTGCCGCTTCCGGCGAAAACGCCTTGGCGCGCAATTGATACACATCCTGATCACTGCCCCCCTTGGCGCGCATCTGCGAAACTTGTTCTTCCAGTCTGGCCAATTTCAACGGTGCGTCGCGCGCTTCACGCACTTCCGGCGGCAATTGCTGATCCAGCTTTGTCAGCGCTTGCTCCTTTTGCTCGGGCGTCAGGGTTTTGTTTTCTTCGACTTCAATCCGGGCCAGCGCATCGCGGTCATAGGCGTCGGTGAAGCCAAACAGCCCCGTGATTTCTTGCGCCGAAAAGAAGCGCGCCCGGGTTTGGTTCAGGGCGTTCAGACGGGCGCGGATCGCGTCGGCCTGACTTTTGCCTGCCGGGAGTTTTTTCTCAACTTCCGCCAGCTCGCGTTTGTAATCCAGATAGCGTGCCAACAGCTTTTTCGCCTGCGCAGCAGCTTGCGGGCTGAGTTTGCGATCAAGTTCGCGCTCGGTTTCAATTTTGATCGCATCCAGCGATTTTTCGCCCAAAGCACTCAAATAATAATCGAATAAATGGCCCAGTTCGGCATCGACCACCAAGGCCTGGTTGGCCGCCACTTTCAAATCACCATCGGCGCGGGTGCCTTCCTGCGAGCGCGCAAAAGCATTCGGGTCAGTGCGCGGCATGCTGTTGTTGCTGGAAATGGCGACTGGTTCGGATGGCCGCATCAGGCTGGCGACCAGGGCAACACTCAGCAGTGCCGCCCCCGACCAGAGTAAAGAAGATTTTAGTTTCATCATGATGGTCGGGGTCAAGGGCTTACAGGCCGAGCGATTGCAAACGGTTGGCGTGTTGACGGAACACGGTCACCGGGCTGGTTTCAAACAGATTGACAATACCAACCAACTGATTGATTTCATCAGCATGGTTCATGCGGTAGTCATCGCGAATCACCCGGCCCAGATGGCTGGAGCAAGACGACACCAGGCCATCGTTCTTGGCGCCGTTAAAGGCCAGGGAAGTGATGGCCAGCGCCGGATCCAGCACATCCAGCACATTGGTATAGCCGCTGGCACCGCTCCAGGAAAAATACGACACGCCATTTTTCTGATACGCGCCTTCGCCGCAACTGCTGGTCGGCAAACCAGCCGGATGGGCAGCATTGAATTTGGCTGAACCAGCGGTACTGAGTGATTGTGCCGCTGCCAGCGAATTCTGCGGCAGGTTAGGGCTACCGGACAGGAAGGAAATGATCGTACCCAATGCCTTGGTCACACTCAGCAGCACATCGCGCGGCAAGCTGCCAGCCGGTGCCACGCCCAGCAACAGATCAGCCACCACCGAACCCTTGTTCACCCCGGCGATGCTGGTAGCGGACGCCACCAGATCGGGCCGAACCGAGGCCACATAGCGAATGGTTGGGCCACCATGGCTGTGCCCCATTAAATTGACTTTGGCGCTGCCGGTGGCTGCCATAATTTTCTTCACTTCCAATAATAATTGTTCGCCGCGCACTTCGGTGCTGTTGGCAGCGGATACTTGCGGCGTGTACACTTTGGCTCCGCCCGATGCCAGGCTGGATGGAATGCCATAGAAGTATTCGACCGGGCCGATTTTGTCAAAGCCAAACAGACCATGCACCAGCACGATCGGGTATTTGGTCTGGGTGTAGCCAGCCGCCTGGCTGGCAGCAGGCAGGAATGCGGCCGCAAGCAGGGATGCGCTCAGGCATTTCAGAATAGTGCGTTTCATAAATTCTCCAGGAATAGCGTTTTAGTTTAGTCAGGCAATTTTATGGTGCTGGTATTTTCTTGTTATGGATGCTTGCTGCCAGTGTGTTGTTCATTTGGCGGCAGCGGCGGGCCGTAGCCCGCCGGATTTTGTATCCCTTACAAGCCCATGCCTTGCAGGCGATTGGCGTGTTGGCGGAAAATTGTTACCGGGTTGGTTTCAAACAGATTGACCAGTCCGATGGTTTGATTGACTTCATCCAGGTGATTCATATTGTAGTCATCACGAATGACGCGACCCAGATGGCTGGAGCAGGTTCCGACCAGGCCATCATTCTTGGCACCGACAAAACCCAGGCTGGTCAGTGCCAGCGCCGGATCCAGCACATCCAATGCATTGGTGTAGGGCTGGGCACCGCTCCAGGAGAAATACGACACGCCGCGTACACTGTAAGCACCTTCACCGCATGCCGTGGTGGGCAAACCTGCGGGATGGGTGCTGTTGAATTTGGCTGATCCCGCAGTGGTCAACGATTGGGCTGCTGCCAGTGAATTTTGTGGCAGGTTGGGGCTGCCGGATAAAAACGAAATAATGGTGCCCAACGCTTTCGAGACGCTGACAATCACATCGCGCGAGACCGATCCCGGAGGCGCAATGCCCAGCAAAATATCGGCAATGGGCGAGCCCTTGTTGACACCGCCAATGCTGGTAGCCGATGCCACCAGATCAGGCCGCGCCGTGGCGACATAGCGAATGGTTGGGCCACCATGGCTGTGACCGATCAAATTGACTTTGGCGCTGCCTGTTGCGGCAATAATCTTCTTCACTTCCAGCAACAACTGTTCACCGCGCACTTCCGTGCTATTGGCGGCCGATACCTGGGGCGTGTAGACTTTGGCACCGCCGGATTTGAGTGCAGCCGGAATGCCATAAAAGTATTCCACCGGGCCGATCTTGTCGAAGCCAAACAGACCATGCACCAGTACCACCGGATATTTGGTTTGGGTATAACCGGCTGCATGGCTGGTCGCAGGTAACATGGCTGCCGCGATCAAAGAGGCTCCAAGGCACTTCAAAAATGCTTTCTTCATTATTTCTCCTAGAAAAAGTATCTTAAATGTATTAATTCTGGCAGCGCAGCGGGTACTGCGTCCAAGGTTTGGCGCTCTGTAATCTTGCTTAAAACGAGCGAGCGCTCGGTTTATTTGTCGCAAGTATAGAATTGAATTGTGGGAAGCACAAGTGTTTTAGCTAAATAATTTAATTGATTGCCAACTGGAAATCCTTTGTCGCATAAAAAATACGATGATATGAAATCCTTCGGATTTGATTTTTTAGGCCAAAACTATGCTAGGAAATGCTCGATTTAGAAGGGGCGCTCCAGCCAGGTGGCTAGAGATGTGAGAACAGGCATGATATAGTGTTGCCTGATATTAACAGGCGAGAAACCATTCATGAAGATAAAACCATTACCGGTGAATTTTACGCTAGCCCAATTCCGTGCTGCGACACCGCTGGATGAGTTCAATATCTGGACTTTTCTGCTGGATCGCAATAGTGAGCGGGTCGGGGTAAAACGGCGTGATGCGGCACTGGAAAATCTGGAAAAAATCTTCGTCGCAACTTTCCGCCTGGCCAATACCGTCGGCTTTCGTGCCATGACCTTGCGCGATCTGTGTCGCGAAACCGGGCTTTCAATGGGTGGCTTGTATGGCTATATCCAGAGCAAGGACCAACTGGCTGACATGATCGAAGACACGGTGCGCTATGTTTCTGAAATTCTCCCTACCTGGTTTAAAAATGTGGATAGCCCGCTTGATGAGTTGGAATGTATTTTGCGTGCGCATATCTTTTTGTCAGAAATCTTCCAGCCCTGGGCTTATTTTGTGTTTCTGGAGTCGCGCGCACTCACCGGAACCCACGGCCAGATGGCCAAGGAATCCGAAATCAGCATTCAAAGTTATCTGGGCCATCTGATACAAGCCAGTGCATTTTTCAATGCCGAAGAAGCCATGCTGCTGGCGGCGCATTGCATGTCGATGGTGCAGGACTGGCATCTCAAACGCTGGAAGTTCGGCAGTAAAAATATTGATGCCGATGCCTTTGCCGACAGCGTGGTGCGCTTTGTGCGCTCCTATATCCAGACCCGTCAGGGGCCTGCTGGTGCGGTCAGCAACGATCCGGTGGTGAAGCTGGTTGATGCTGCCTGATGCTGCCTGATGCTGCCTGATCCAGCCTGATGCCAGTCAGGCATCACGATCCGCTGCCCGGTTCCAGCAGTGTCTGCCACAATAGTTGTACGTGCTGCACCGCATTGTGTACCTGCTCCAGCGGCACCCGCGCCTTGTCGTCGCCAGCCAGGCGCAGTTGATGCTGCAATTTACGCATTAAACGGTAAGCGTCTCCCACTTCATGCGCCAGAATCACCGCAATCAAACCCAGATCGGCGCAGCGTTTGAGCAAGGCAATATTGCCGATATTGGCGCACAACTGCGGGTATTGGTGGGCGTGGCGCAAGACCAGGTATTGCACCATGAATTCGATATCGATCATGCCGCCCTGGTCGTGCTTCAAATCAAACAGCGGCGAGCGATTGGCGTAGGCGCTACGCATTTTCTTGCGCATCGCAATCACATCCGCCTTTAATTTTTCGACATCGCGCGTTTTGCGCAGCACTTGTTCGCGGATTTGTTCAAAGCGTGCGCCAATCGCTGCATCCCCGGCACAAAAGCGCGCGCGGCTCAGGGCCTGATGTTCCCAGGCCCAGGCCGAATTGTCCTGATAGCGCGCAAAAGCACTGATGCTCGATACCAGCATGCCGCTGGCACCGTCCGGGCGCAAGGCGGTGTCGATGTCGAATAAAATCCCGGCCGCAGTATGGGTGGTCATCCAGGTAATGAAGCGTTGCGCCAGCCGTGCGTACAAGCCTTGCGCCTCCTGATCGTCGTCATCAAACAAAAAGATCACATCCAGATCCGAAACATAACCCAGTTCCTTGCCGCCCAGCTTGCCATAGGCGATCACGGCAAAGCGCGGGGTGTCGATATGACGGGTGGCAATGGTTTGCCAGGCCGCAGGCAGGGTGGCGCGCACGATGGAATCGGCCAGTGCCGACAAATGATCGGCCAGGTGTTCGACACTCAGTTGACCCGCCAGATCTTGCGCCAGCAGGCGGAACAACTGGCTGTGGTGGGTTTCGCGCAAAATATCCATTTGCCGTTCGGTGTCACCCTGGGCCTGGGCCAGATGTTGCGCCAGTTCGGCATCAAGCTGGTCAAAATCGGGCTCTTGCTCCAGCAGGCGACCATCCAGCAATTCATCCAGCACGATCGGATGTTGCTTCAAAAAAGTAGCGGCCCAGCTTGAGGTATCCATCATCGTGATGATCCGCCCCAGCGCATGCGGATATTCGGTCAGCAGTGACAAATACGCCGAACGGCGTGCAATCAGTTCCAGAAAATCGAGCAGCAAACCCAGCGTAATTTCAGCGCGGCTGCAGGCTTGCACCAGCGGCAGGGCCGAATTGATAAGTTTGATCAGGCGGTTGCGGCTCGCTTCCGGCAAGGCTTGCACCCGGGACGACTGCCAGGTGCCATGCAAGCGCTGCGCCGCACTTTTGGCGTCGTGAAAACCGAGTGCCTGCAAATGCGCGATGGTGCCATCCTGATTGTCCTGGTCGATCTGATGTACTTCGATGCGTGCTTCGTCAGGTTTGTCGCCACTGCTTTTGTCGCTGAACATGGCGTCGAATTGTTCCGCCACAAACTGACGGTGCCCGGCCAGTGCGGTCAGGAGGGCGCTGGCGTCGGGCAAGCCCATCATCCGGGCCAGCAACTGGCGATCCGCTTCATTGGCGGGCAGGGTATGGGTTTGCGCATCGTCCAGATATTGCAGGCGGTGTTCCAGATTGCGCAAAAAGGTATAGCTGTGCAATAACTGCTCAACCACCTCCGGTTTTAATAGTTCACGCTCGGCCAGCAGGCGCAGCGTAGTACGGGTGGAGCGCTCGCGCAGTGCATGATCACGTCCGCCCCGGATCAGTTGAAACACCTGGGCCAGAAATTCAATTTCGCGGATACCGCCGCGCCCCAGTTTCACATTATGGCTGCGATCCGGATGCAAGCGCTCCTGGCGTGCCACTTCGGCGCGGATTTGCGCATGCATGTTGCGAATGGCATCGATCACGCCAAAATCGAGATAGCGGCGGTACACAAAGGGCCGCACAATTGCATCCAGCGCCGCAATGTCGTCCGGGTGGCCGGTAATGGCGCGCGCCTTGACCCAGGCATAGCGCTCCCATTCGCGTCCCTGCACAATCAAATATTCTTCCACCATATTAAAACTGGCTGCCAGCGGGCCGGAGCCGCCGTTCGGGCGCAGTGCCATATCCACCCGGAAGCAAAAGCCGTCTTCGGCAATTTCGGCCAGTGCCGCGATCAGTTTTTTGCCAAGGCGGATAAAGTATTCATGGTTGGACAGCGATTTTTGGCCCAGGCCAGGGTCAGCAGCGCTGTCGCCATCTTCGGCATAGGTGAAAATCAGATCGATATCCGACGAGACATTCAATTCGCCGCCGCCCAGCTTGCCCATGCCCAGCACAATCAATTCTTGCACCCGGCCCGATTCTTCGCCAACCGGTGCGCCGTACAGCGCTTGCATGTCGCGGCTGATGCGCGCAAGCAGGGTCTGGATCGCAAAATCGGCAAATTCGGTCATGCTTTGCACCACTTCGGCCAGATCGGCACGGCCGGATAAATCGCGTTCGATCAGGGTCGCAATCAGCAGATTGCGCAAGCGCCGCATGGCCCGGGTATCCGGGATGCCCGCAGCCATTTCATTGTGTAACAATTGAGCCAGATTGCGCTGCGGCAGCGATAATGCAGCCAGCGCTTGCAATTGTGCCGGGCGGGACGGGGCGGCATCCTGCCAGCGCTGGACAAAGCGTGATGCCGTGGTGCTGGTAAGCGCAGGTGTGGTGGCGGCAGTGTCGGTGGCTGCAGTCGCTGCGGCAGCTAGCGGCGTGTTGGCAAAGGCAGAATCAGTCATGTTGGCTGGCCCGGAGCAATGGTCAAGTGCAGATGATACTGCCAATGTGGTTGCATGGCGATTTTCCTGAAATTTTTCACGAAATAAGCCATTCCGGCTGCAATTGGCGGTATTCTTGCGTACTATTTGGCCAAGCTGCCAGAGTTTTGATTTTTATTTCTTTTTTCTTATTTTTGACGCTGATTTGTTTTCTATCGATGTTATCCGAGCAAGGTCAATTATCCAAATCACGCCGTCGATTCGTCGCCTGCTGGCGTACTATTCGCGCCAGTTATCAAATTGCCAATCTGGCATCGCACCATATTCTCGGTTTTATCGTCAAAACCCTGGTATTGGTGTATTTTTTGTTGATTTTGTTTTTTCTCGCCTTGCGCTACGCGGTGTTGCCGCATATCGATGTTTACAAGCACGATATTGAACAACTCAGTAGTCGCACCCTGGGCCGTCCGGTCAGTATTGCGCGCGTGTATGCCTCCTGGGATGGTTTGCGCCCGAATCTGTTTCTCGGCGATGTGGTGATCCGCGACAAAGATGGCCGCGCCGCACTCAAATTACCCAGCGTTTCAGCCACCTTGTCCTGGTGGTCGGTACTGAGCACCAGCTTGCGCTTTGAATCGCTTGACATTGGTCGCCCCGATCTGGATATACGCCGTACCCGCGATGGCAAGTTGTATATTGCCGGGTTGTATATCGATACCCGGCGCGAAGGCGATGGCAGTGGCCTCAACTGGTTGCTCAGTCAACGTGAAGTCGTGATCCGGGCCGGACGCTTGCGCTGGACCGATGAACAACGTGGCACCCCGGAACTGGCGCTCGACAATGTCACCCTGCTGGTGCAAAACCAGTGGCGTCATCACCGCGCGGCACTGCGCGCTACCCCACCTGCCGAATTGGCGACCCCGCTCGATGTGCGGATGGATTTTCAGCATCCGGCCTTCACCAGTAATGTGGCCGATTTTCGGCGCTGGAAGGGCGAAGTCTTCCTGGAAGTGCAGGGCACCGATCTGGCACTGTGGAAAAAATATATCAACTATCCGGTCGAAGTGTTGAATGGTGTCGGTTCCGTGCGTTCCTGGCTCAGTTTTGACCAGGCCAAGCTGGCCGATTTTACCGCTGACTTGAGTGTACGCGGCGCGCAAGTGCGCCTGCAACCCGGTTTGCCGGTGCTGGAGCTGGAACGGGTTCACGGACGCATTTCTGCGCGCGAGCATTTCGATGCGCTGATGGCCGATGGCAAGCCCACCTTTGGTGCCAAGGGCCATATCATTCAGTTGCGCGATTTTTCCCTGCAAACTCGTGACGGCCTGTTGCTGTCGAGTAAATTGATCGAAGAAAAATTCAGCCCGGCTACCACCAAAACCGCAGAAAGTACCGAAGTCACGGTCAGCGATCTGGATTTGCAAACCCTGGCTGGCCTGGCCGAGCGCTTGCCGCTGGCCAGCGGTAGCCGCCAATGGCTGTTTGACTTTGCGCCGCAAGGCCGGCTGAAGGATTTTTCAGCGCGCTGGCAGGGCGCATACCCTAAACTGCAGGGCTATCAGGTGCGCGGCAAATTTGAAGGGCTGGGCTTGCAAGCCCAGGTGGCACGCACTTCGCTGGCAAGAAACGGGCGCGCAATCACCATTCCTTCCTTGCCCGGGTTTGATAACCTGACCGGCAGTATTGATGCCAATGAATCCGGTGGGCGCTTGCAACTCGATTCCGACGGGCTGGAACTGGAATTGCCCGGCTATATGGCAGAGCCGAAGCTGGTGTTTCCGAAAATGAATCTGGACGCCCGTTGGCAGGTGCTGGAGCCGGAACGGCTGAGTTTTGACATCAAACATATGGCCTTTGAATTTGATGGCATGCAAGCCAGCCTGAGCGGCACCCATTTCATGCCAGCCAAGACGCAAAAAAACCATTCGCTGGGGGCGACCGATATTACGGCTACCCTGTCCGGCTATGATGTCGAGCGCACTGCACGCTATTTGCCGCTGCAAACTTTTCCACCGCTACGGCGCTGGCTGGTGGGCGCGATGGAGCAGGGCAAGGTGGATGATGTGCAACTCAAGCTGAAGGGTGATTTGCGTTTTTTTCCGTTTCGCGCCGAAGGTGGCAATGACAAAAAAGGCGAGTTTCGCGTCACTGGCAAAATGGCAAAGGGCCGTTTGAATTA
>JBDLSU010000350.1:0-3791 GCA_039799405.1 Pseudomonadota bacterium
CACGATGCCACGTATGTATACACATCAAGGGTTGATCATGTTGCCTCATTCTGTTGGCTTGCTGCTGGCTCTGGCAGGTTCCGCAAGCGCAGAACCATTAATCGTGAGCTATATTGAAAAACCCCCTTATTACTACACAGAAAACAATGAGGCCAAAGGTTTTCTGGTTAAAAAAGCGCAACAAATCTTTGAACAAGCAGGCGTCCCGATTCAATATGTGTCGCGCCCGGCCAAACGGGTGTTGCTGGAAATTGAATTAAACCTGCATCCTACCTGTTCGATTGGCTGGTTCAAATCGCCGGAGCGGGCCAATTTTGCCAGATTCAGCAATGCCATTCATCAGGATCAGCCAATGGCGGTGCTAGCGGCCTGGGGGCAGGCGGCAGAATTGCGCAAGTACGCCACCCTGCGTGAATTGACACTCAACCCAAAACTGCGGCTGGGCGTGGTAGCCGGATTTTCTTATGGCCCCTATATCGATTTGTTAACGCGCGACATGAAAGACAATATCGAACGTAGCTCATCGACCCCGATTTTCAATTTGAAGAAGCTGGCCATCAACCGCATCGATTACACCCTGATCGATGTGCAAGAACTTGACTACCTGAGCCAGCAGGCCGATATTGATCTGAAACGGCTGACGCCGATCAATTTTATTGATATCCCGCAAGGCAATTTTCGCTACCTGATGTGCAGCAAAAAGGTCAGTGATGAAGTCATGGGTCGCCTCAACAGCGCGATCAAGGCGCTGACCCCGGAAGAACCTGCGGCCGCGCCAGCCAAATCCTGAAACAGTCCGGCCCCGGCCGCTACAGCGAAGCCAGTGTCTTGATATGCGCTGCCACACTGCGCCCCAGCGCCGACAGGTTATACCCGCCTTCCAGGCAACTGACTATACGGCCCTTGGCAAATTCCGCCGCTACCATCATCAGTTCTTCGGTAATCCAGGCATAATCGGCTTCCACCAGTGCCATACCGCCGATATCATCTTCACGATGCGCATCAAACCCGGCCGAAATGAACAGCATTTCCGGCTGATGCTCACGTAGCGCAGGCAACCACTTTTCGTGTACCAACTGGCGAACCACCCGGCCATTGCTGTGCGCCGGTACTGGCACATTCACGCTATTGGCCCCTTGTGGGCCAGTGGTGCCGGAATACGGATAAAACGGGTGCTGGAAAAAGCTCACCATCAATACCCGTGGTTCATCGGCAAAGGCTTCGGCAGTGCCATTGCCGTGGTGAACGTCAAAATCAATAATCGCCACCCGCTTCAGGCCATGCACTTCCAGCGCACGACGTGCCGCAATCGCCACATTATTGAACAGGCAAAAACCCATGGGCTCGGACGGGCGCGCATGGTGGCCGGGCGGGCGAATTGAACAAAAGGCATTGTCGATTTCGCCAGCAATCACCGCATCGGTGGCCGCCACTGCTGCACCGGCCGCGCGCAAAGCGGCACGCCAGCTATGGCTATTGAGGGACGTATCGCCATCGAGCGGATAGTATTCCGGCGCGACCGGAATATTCTCTTGCACCAGGGCGATAGCCTGCGGTTTGTGTACCCGCGCCAAGTCTTCCAGCGTGGCAGGTGGTGCTTCCCGATGTTGTAAAAAACTGTCAATCCGGCTCAATATCAATTGATCGGCAATCGCTTGCAAACGGGCGGGAGATTCGGGATGCCAGGAGCCCATTTCGTGGCGCTGGCAATCGGGATGAGAATAGAACGCGGTAGTCATGGTGATTTGATCGTTTTCGCGGCAGGAAATTCTGCATAAAATGCAGTAAGCTGGCATTATCATCCGTAACGCGGCAAAACGCCAGAGCTAAACACCCGCACCGCGTGCTGCGCCAGTTGCGCGTGCAAGCAGCCCACTGGCGACCGCGTTTCCCGATCCATCTTGCGCTTACTTTTTACAGACAAACATGTTTACAAAAATTCATGCAGTTGCCAAACAGGTCGGGCAAATTGTGGTCGGCAAGGACGCCGTGATCCGGCAATCGCTGGTCTGTTTGCTCGCTGGCGGCCACCTCCTGATCGAAGACGTGCCGGGGGTCGGCAAAACCACACTGGCGCATGCATTGGCGATCTCGCTCGGTTTGCAATTTAACCGCCAGCAATTTACCAGCGATCTGTTGCCCGCCGATGTGCTGGGCATTTCGATTTTTGAACGCGAATCGAATGCCTTCATCTTTCATCCCGGCCCGATTTTCACCCAGGTGTTGCTGGCCGATGAAATCAACCGCGCCCCACCCAAAACCCAGTCCGGCCTGCTGGAAGCAATGGAAGAGCGGCGTGTGACGGTCGATGGCCAGACCCGCGAACTACCCTCGCCGTTTTTCGTGATCGCCACACAAAACCCGTCGCACCAGGTAGGCACTTTTCCGCTGCCGGAATCACAACTTGACCGTTTTTTGATGTGCTTGTCGCTGGGCTACCCGGATGCGGCAGCCGAACGCGCCTTGTTAATGGGCGATGACCGGCGCGCCATGCTCAAGCAAATGGGCACCGTGATGCAGGCCGAAGAGTTATTGGTCGCGCAACAGGCGCTGCGCCAGATTCATGCCTCCCCGGCACTGATCGATTATGTACAGGCGCTGGCGCATGCCTCACGCCAGAATGGCATGTTTGCCGAAGGCATGAGCCCACGCGCCGCGCTGGCACTGCTGCAGGCGGCGCGTGCCTGGGCCGCGCTGGAGGGGCGCGACCATGTGATTCCGGAAGACGTGCAAGCGGTGCTGGTGTCGGTGGTGGCGCATCGCCTGCGGCCGCTGAAATCAGCCCAGGGCATTGCACTGGGCAGCCGCGATCTGGTGCTCGGCATGATGCAAAGCGTGAAGGTATAAGCCCATGGCTGCCACCGCTCCTGCTGACAGCCCGGTGCGCACTGGCTGGCGGCGCTGGTTTTTTGTTGCGCGCAAGGTCGAAGCGGGGGAAGTGTATTTAAGCCAGCGCCGCGTGTATATTGTGCCCAGCGGCGCAGGCTGGGGCTTTGCGCTGATATTGAGCCTGCTGTTCATCGGCTCGGTCAATTACAACCTGAGCCTGGGCTTTGCTCTCACCTTTTTAATGGCAGCCTGCGGCATTGTGGATATGCATCTGACCTTTCGCAATCTGGCCTATCTGTACCTGAACCCCGGCCGCTGCAACCCGGTATTTGCCGGTAACCAGGCCCAGTTTGAAATCCATCTGCATAACCGGCGACGTTACGAGCGCTATGCGATCTGGCTCGGCTTTGATCAGGATGCGGCGCGCACCCCCTGCGACATAGCGCCGGACAGCCGCGAAACCCTGCTGCTCTCGACCCAAGCCGAACAGCGCGGCTATTTGCCCGCCCCGCGCATCCGCCTGCAAACCAGCTTTCCACTCGGCCTGCTGCGCGCCTGGAGCTTTTGGCAACCCGCGATGCAGGTGCTGGTCTACCCCAGCCCGGAACTGGCACCACCGCCGCTGCCGTTGTCCAGCACTGACCAGCCCGGTAGCCTGGGTACGGCTGGCAATGATGATTTTGCTGGCGTGCGCAGCTACCAGCCAGGTGACCCGTTGAAACACCTGGCCTGGCGGCAAATCGCCCGGCTCGACCCAGAACTGGGTGGCAGCATGATCAGCAAACAATTTGAAGGCGGCACCCAGGCCCGCTTATGCCTGGATCTGGCGCAAATTGACCCCAAGCTGGATCTGGAACAACAACTCTCACGCCTGTGCGCCTGGGTGCTGGAAGCCGAGCGCCAGGCCCTGCCCTATGCCTTCCGGCTGGGCCAGGAATATTATCCCAGCGCCGTCGGCGAAG
>JBDLSU010000351.1:0-2843 GCA_039799405.1 Pseudomonadota bacterium
GGCACAACAAAACGGAAATTTGAAAAATTAACGTATCGCCTCTAATAAAATCAAACACTTACGGAGACAGCTATGTGCGAAATGTGTGGTTTTTGGGCGAGGCTTGTTAAACCTGGGTTAATCTACAAATATCGAATTGTCCGATTTACCTTTTTGACGAGCTACTCGCTATGTGGTTTGGCGAATGCGGGCGCGTCCGCTCAGATACAATACCCCACTGGCGACCAGAGCGCCCAATAAAAACCCCGCTACCAATACCCAGCCCACATGTCCAAACAGTGGGCCTGCCAACACCAGCACCGCCATCATCACACCAAACCAGCTCAGGGCAAACGCCAGATAGGCACCCAGGCTACCAAAGGTGAGTGCTTGCCCGCAGTGAGGACAAGTGCTGACGGCCTTGAAAAACAAGGCGCGTCGATCTAAAGGTTGACTGCATTTGGGACAAGTATGACGCATGATGGCACCCCGCTAATGGTGGTTTGATGTGCTTGATTGCGGTCGTTGATTGGCCCGGTTCTGCGCCTGCTTACTTCAACCAGCCGCGATGCCGGAAATAAGCAAACGGTGCAATCGCGCTGGTCACCATCAGGGCCAGCGCAAACGGGTAACCCCAGCTCCATTCCAGTTCCGGAAACCAGCTCTTGAAGTTCATGCCGTAAATGCTGGCGATCAGGGTTGGTGGCAGGAAGGCGACGCTGGCGACCGAGAAGATTTTGATGATTTTATTCTGGTTGATGTTAATGAAACCGACGGTGGCATCCATCAGGAAGTTGATTTTATCGAACAGGAAGGAGGTATGGCCGTCCAGCGATTCAATATCACGCAAAATCTGGCGCGCTTCTTCAAACTGGTCGGTATTGAGCAATCGGCCGCGCATCAGGAAGCTGACCGCGCGCCGGGTGTCCATCATGTTGCGGCGGATGCGACCGTTCAAATCTTCTTCGCGCGCGATTGCATTGAGCGCGGCGGCAGCGTCGTTATCGGTAAATTCTTTTTGCAGCACGCGGCGGCTGACTTCTTCCAGGCTCTGGTAAATGCCTTCCAGCGCATCGGCCGAATATTCGGCGTCGGTGGCATACAGATCGAGCAAGACATCCATATAATCGACGATGGAACCCGGGCGCGAGCGGGCGCGCATGCGTACCAGCCGAAATACCGGCAAATCGTCGGTATGCACCGAGAACAACATGTTTTTGGCCAGAATAAACGCTACCGTTACCACCCGCGCCGGGCCATCAACTTCTTCCAGCAAAAAGTCGGTACGCAAGTGCAAATCACCATTTTCGGCTTCGTAGTAACGGGCCGAGGCTTCAATATCCTTGACTTCATCTTCGCCGGGCAGCGTTACGCCGTAAATGGCACGCACCCAGATGCGCTCTTCGGTATTCGGATCGGTCAAATCGACCCAGACCGGAGCCAATTTTTCCAGATCGGCCCGGCTTTCTACGTGCACCTGATTCAGGCGTCCATTTTGCAATACGAATACATTGATCATGCTTGCTTTAATCCTGTCGGTAGACCCGGCCTGTCATCTTTGCCCTGAAGCAGCGTCAAGGCAACTTCAGGGCAGCATCAGCAATTATTTGGTCGATTGGTTAATGGCCCGGTCCATCGCCTTTTGCGACAGCGTGGCCGAGGCATCGGCATCGGCATCAGTGCTGGCAGGCTTGGGTGGCGGGGCATAACTATTATTGTGCAACTTCATTTTTTCGGCGCTTTTCGGACAGTCGGTATCAGAAAACACGGTTTTGCCATTGATGATGCATTTGCGGACTTCGGATGACAAGGGGGCCGGGCCGGATGGCTGGGCCGCTGTGCCGCTGGTCGCGGCATTGGGTGCGCCAGCGGGTTTGGTGATTTTGCCAAACGGGCGTTGCACTGTGCCGTTCATGATATCGGTAATGGGATTGCGTTCAAAGCGCATCCAGTACAGCGCGGCCATTGCCGCCAAGGCCAACAGCGCCATAAAGATCGCGACGCCAATCAGGCTCAGGCCTTGTTGCGGTCGAAATTGCTGCCTCATAATTCCTCCGGTAATTCTGCCGATCCCATGCGGCGTAAAATGAGCGCGCTACGTTGGTGCAAATAGCTCGATTTGCGGTGAGTGTCGTAATAACGCGGATTGGGCAACATGACCGCCAGCCGTGCCGCCTGGCTGGCCGACAGTTTGCTGGCACTGGTACGGTAATAATGTTGCGCTGCCGCTTCGATCCCGAATACCCCGTTACCCCACTCCACCACATTCAGGTAGACTTCAAAAATTCGCTCTTTGTCCATCACAGCCTCTATCATAAAGGTTATCAGGAACTCCTGTCCCTTTCTCAGATAGCTGCGCGAACCAGAAAGAAACAGATTTTTTGCCAATTGTTGCGTAATGGTAGAACCGCCAGCAACCACCTTTCCTTTCTTGTGATTTTTTTCATAAGCCTTCAGCAAGGCATCCCAGTCTACGCCCTCATGATCGGAAAAATTGGCATCTTCCGAAGCGATAATGGCGCGCTTCAGATTGGGTGATATTTTGCTGTAAGCCAGCCACTGGTGTTTCAATTTGGCATCGGGATTTTTCTCACGCAAGACCGAAAGCTGTTGCCGCATAAAACTGGTGCTGGTTGGATTGTGATTCAGCCACCAGCATATTTGCACAAAGAAATATATTTGCAGCAACACAAATAACAGCAACAAACCCAGCACAATGCGCACGATCCAGGAGCCAATGCTGCGGCGCTGCTTCATGATAATTGCACCCGCAAGGTGGCAAATACATCTGCGGTGGCCGGGCGCACGCCACGCCACAGGTAAAATGCTTCCGCCGCTTGTTCCACCAGCATGCCCAGGCCGTC
>JBDLSU010000352.1:0-3440 GCA_039799405.1 Pseudomonadota bacterium
AATTCTTGTAAGAGAACTACAGGTGTGAAGCTATATTCAACTATGTCGAATGATTTGTCAATAGGAATCGCAAAAAATAAATCACATTTCTTATTGGAAACCCACTTTAATCATGGCAAAACCATACTTAAAAAATAAACACAATTGGGAAAACAAATGCAAAGACGGCCACTGCGCAGTGACCACCCCCGAAACAAGTATGACAATAATGACGATCAGTTCTGTGCTGGCGTATTTTCGCTAAAATATTCGTGCGAATCGGCGTTATCGACCGCCTTGGCCGGGTCGCTGATGGCCAGACTCTTGGCCGCAGTATGCCCATAAGCCCAGTCATCGGTACCAGATGTGGCATTAAAGTGACTCATTTCATGCACCAGGGTACCGGCTTTGGAATCGGTTCCGGTCATTGGCGCAGTCCAGAACGCCTTGCAAACATAAATTTTATAAGGCTGGTTGGGATAAACATAGGCGTAATACGTCTTTTTGCAACCACAATCGACCACCACTGGCTGGTTATTAAAGGCATCCAGAATCGCCGTATAGTGCGCCTTGACGGTGTTATAGCGGCCCGCATCATAGGCACCGAACCAAGTGGTGTAGCGCGGCCCCTGTGTGCCTGCAGTGACGTAGCCCAGCGAATTGCTGGAGTAGTTTATTGCGCCACTGATGGCCGTGGTGATATCAGCCGCCTGGGAGGCACTGCAACGGGTAAAACTCAGCGAGCCTGCCAGCGTTGCCAATGGAACCGGACTCGAACTTGGGCTGGCACTAATGCCTGCTACCGCCTGACGACCATCCAGCCACATTGAGACTGTGCTTGATTCCAGATGCCCGACTTGTTTTTCGGCAGCAACCACGCCCTGACTGACATTGCCACTATACAAATGAAGCGAGGCAGTACGGAAACGGATGGTGTAATTGCCGCGTACACTCATATCGTACATGGCTGATAATTCAACTTGTTGGGAATACGATTTTCCTGCTTTCAAGACCAAATAATCGCTGGCAACCGGGGCACCACGTTTGTAGTGTGGCCCCATATAGGCCACTTTGATACCATCACGATACACATCAAACAAGCCTTCCGGGCTATCGGAAAACGGGGTATGCCAGGACAACACAAATTGATCGACACCACTTTGATTGCTGAATTTGACGTTGACAATCACATCGTCGCTGGATTTCAACACGGTTTTCTGTGGCGTAAGCGTGACCGCAAGCGCGTTATTGTTGGCACTGATGCCGGTAGCAGGTGCTGCTTGTGCGATGTTGCTACCATAACAAACGATAACAGCCGAAATTAATGCTACCAGTCTGGCAATCTTGATGAATTTCATATTTATCTCCGAAATTATTGTACTTTAATGCATTTAATGCATTCATCGTCGTGTCTTTGGCCCATAGCAAGTGAGCGTGACGAATGGTTATCCTCGGTTATGCACCCTGATTTGTCAAGTGCAACCCGGGAATATATTTCGGAGAAACAACAGAAATTATTTAATGGCAAGATTGAATCTGAATCTCTTATTCAGCAATTCTTGCTTGATCCCGCCCCGCCATTTTTGCCACATACAAAGCGGTATCGGCCCGCATCAACAATTCGTGCCGGGTCTCGCCATGCAAGGGAAACTCGGCAATCCCGGCCGAAAAGGTGCAATCGCTGATGGTGGTCTCGCCATGGGAGATTTTCAGGGCGCGGTATTTGTCGGCAATGGTTTGCATCTTGCTACGTGCAATGCGGCTATCGGCTTCGCGCATCAGCAGGCAAAACTCTTCTCCACCGTAACGGCATAACATATCGCTGGTACGCAACTGGCTTTCGACCAGACGGGAAAACTGAATCAGCACTTCATCGCCAAAGGCATGCCCCCAGGTATCATTGACGCGCTTGAAAAAGTCGAGATCAAGAATCACCACCGACACCACGGTCTTGCCCTTGGATTCGTGCAACACCGCATTCAGACAGGTTTCAAAATGGCGGCGATTATACAAGCCCGTCAGATGGTCGCGAATCACCTGTTCCTTCAGTGCTTGCTGCAGCGAATTGACATGATGAATCTGGTACGACAGCTCTTTGTTCAAGCTGGCCAGTTGTTGGTTTTCGGCTTCACGCGCAGCTTGCAATTCGAGTGCCTTATCGCGTTCTTCCTTGATGTTTTTCATTTCTTTTTCGAGATTACGCATCAGGATGCGCGAATCGCGGGCCGATTTGCTGCGCTCTTCAAACTGAGTCTGGTATTGCTGCAAATAGGTATAGGCACTCTTCCATTCGCCCAGGAAGGCTTTGACATCGGCCAGCCCCTTGATGATTTGCTGCTGGTAAAACGGGTTGCGGGTAAAGCTGAGTAATTCAAACGCTTGCTGAAACGATACCAGCGCATCTTGCGAACGGCCTTGCGCCATCGCCATCATGCCACTGACCAGCCAGCCATGCATTTGCTCTTCATGATCGTCACATTCAATCGCCAGGCGCTGCGCCTGTTCCAGCCAGGTTTGCGCCGCCGCATAATCCTTGAGCAATAAATACGAGTGCGCGGCCAAGCAAAAAATAAAGGCACGCTCCCCGGGTTCGGTATTGGCTTCGTCAAACAAGGGCTGCAAAATGGTCAGCGCGTTATTGGCTTTGCCAGTGGCCAGCAAACACATTGCCAGATTGGCTGACACCAGGGGCTTGAGGTGGTTGACATTGTATTGACGAATAATGCCCAGTGCTTCTTGCAACAGCGGCACTGCATCTTCATCATTGCCCAGATCATGTTGGCACGAGGCCAGGTTCGACAGGCTGTTGACCCGGTGCGAGGGCGTACCAAAGCGCTCCGACATATCCACCGCCAGCAAAAAATTGCGCGGTGCCAGATGATTTTCACCCCGATTGATAGCGTCAATGCCAGCACGGTTGTAGAGCGAAAACTTGAACAGGGAATCCGGGATCATGCTGGCCAGATTATGCGCCGTATCGAAATGCTGGCCCGACACCACAAAATTAGCACGGCGACTGTTGATTGTGCCCAGACAGACATGGGCGGCCATTTGCCCTTCAATATCACCCAAGGCACGAAAGCGCTCGATCAAAGGCAGGCAGATTTGCTCGGCCGACTCAATTTCGCCGCCATACACCATCAGGGAAAGTTGATTGATCTGGGCATAGGCAAGCCCCCGTCCATAGCCTTGCGCCTGTGCAGCATCGAGCACAATCTGATTAATCCGTTTGGCTTCACTGCGATCTGCCATCAATAAAGACAGGCATTGCAGATTGAGACGATCAATTTCAGAGCGATCTAACGAGTAATTTTCTGACACAGGCGGCACTCCAGCTTGCAAACAGGAACGGGGATTCGAGCTTTTTGAGACCATGCTTTTTTACATGATAGCGACAAACCCCGCTTGAACTCAATTTATTATCGAATCGAGGGCAAAAATAGCGCGCGCCCACACATAAT
>JBDLSU010000353.1:0-4212 GCA_039799405.1 Pseudomonadota bacterium
CAAGCCTGTGCATGCAATTGTGCTTTTCCGGTGGTTTCACGAAAAACCTGCCCCCCTTTTTCACGAATGAAGGTGCGATTATCGCCTTTTCTAATCACACCACCACCCGTGACTATTTGTGCGCCCAGAAACCAGGTATTCAACATCAGGGCGAGCGCATCAAGTACCGTCGTCTTCCCGGCACCATTACTGCCGATCAACACCGTAAACTGCGGATGAAAATGAAACCTCGCGTGGTCGTATTTGCGAAAATGCTGTAAAACGATGTGCGAAACTCTCATCTTCAAACTCCCTGGCCTCAATTGTCATGCGATTTTACCAAACAAAAAACGCTCCCGAAGGAGCGTTTTTCGCCAAACCAAAAAAATCTGACCTTACGCAGGCTGACCTTCATCCGCAGTCACTGCCTTCATCGACAGTTTCAAACGGCCACGGTCATCGGTTTCCATAACCTTGACGCGCACTTGCTGGCCTTCTTTCAGATAGTCGGCCACGGCATTGACGCGCTCGTTGGCGATCTGGCTGATATGCAGCAAACCGTCTTTGCCTGGCATCACTTGCACAATCGCACCGAAGTCGAGCAATTTCAATACAGTACCGTCGTAGGTTTTGCCCACTTCCACCGAGGCGGTCAATTCTTCGATACGACGCTTGGCTTCCTGACCAGCAGCAGCATCGACCGACGCAATGGTAACCACGCCTTCGTCGGAAATGTCGATCTGGGTACCGGTTTCTTCAGTCAGCGCCCGAATCACGGCACCGCCTTTACCGATCACATCACGGATTTTTTCCGGATTGATTTTCACGGTAATCAAACGTGGGGCAAAGTCCGACAGTTCGGTTTTGACATGCGGCATCGAGGCTTGCATCTGGTTCAGAATGTGCAGGCGGCCTTCTTTGGCTTGTTCCAGTGCGACTTGCATGATTTCTTTGGTAATGCCCTGGATTTTGATGTCCATTTGCAGTGCGGTAATGCCATTGGCGGTACCGGCGACTTTAAAGTCCATATCACCCAGATGATCTTCATCCCCCAGAATATCAGTCAGCACGGCAAACTTGCCGCCGTCCTTGATCAGGCCCATGGCGATACCGGCCACGTGTGCTTTCATGGGTACGCCAGCATCCATCAGGGCCAGACAGCCACCGCAGACCGACGCCATCGAGGAAGAACCGTTGGATTCGGTAATTTCCGACACCAGACGCACCGAGTATGAGAATTCTTCTGCGCTCGGCAAAGCGGCAACCAGGGCGCGCTTGGCCAGACGACCATGGCCGATTTCGCGGCGTTTCGGGGTACCAACACGGCCGGTTTCGCCGGTGGCAAACGGCGGCATGTTGTAATGCAGCATGAAGCCGTCGGAATATTCACCCATCAGGGCGTCGATTTTTTGATTGTCGCGTGCAGTGCCCAAGGTGGCGATGACCAAAGCCTGGGTTTCACCACGGGTGAACAGGGCCGAGCCGTGGGTACGTGGCAAGACGCTGGTGCGCATGGTGATCGGACGCACGGTGCGGGTGTCGCGACCATCGATACGCGGTTCACCATCCAGAATTTGCGAACGCACGATTTTGGCTTCCATATCAAACATGATATTGCCCACTTCCACCGCATTCGGTGCGGCTACGCCAGCAGCGGCCGCTTCAGCAGCCAGCGCGGCATTGACATTGGCGGACACTGCGTTCAATTCATGGGTACGGGCTTGTTTGTCTTTGATCTGGTAAGCAGCGCGCAATGCGCTTTCAGCATGATTGGCGATGCTGGCGATCAGGGCTTCGTTCTTGGCTGCAGGTGCCCATTCCACTTCAGGCTTGCCACCATCACGGACCAGATCATAGATTGCATCGATCACGACTTTCATTTGTTCATGACCATACACCACAGCGCCCAACATCACGGCTTCGGACAATTGCTGCGCTTCCGATTCCACCATCAAGACCGCAGTTTCGGTACCGGCCACGACCAGATCCATTTGCGAGGTTTTGAGTTGGGTGGCGGTCGGGTTCAAGATATATTGACCATCGATATAGCCGACGCGGGCGGCACCGAGTGGGCCATTGAAGGGAATGCCGGAGAGGCAAATGGCGGCCGATGCGCCGATCATGGAAGCGATGTCCGGATCGATTTCCGGGTTGACCGACAACACATGAATGATCACTTGCACTTCGTTCAGATAACCTTCCGGGAACAACGGACGAATCGGGCGATCGATCAGACGCGAGGTCAGGGTTTCTTTTTCGGAAGGACGGCCTTCGCGCTTGAAGAAACCACCGGGAATACGGCCGGCGGCATAGGCTTTTTCGACATAATCAACGGTCAGGGGAAAGAAATCCTGACCGGCTTTGGCATCTTTTTTGGCAACCACGGTTGCCAGCACAACGGTATCTTCCACCGATACCATGACAGCGCCCGATGCTTGACGGGCAATTTCACCGGTCTCCAAGGTGACTTTATGCTGTCCATACTGAAATGTTTTTGTAACTTTATTAAACATGGTTTTATCCTTTTCTATTTGCCGACAGATTTTCAGGCGCTGTCGTTCACCTCACCACGGACAGGATGCGCCAGGCACGCCCTGCCTTATTTGTCGAAGTTTTCGTTTCGACAAACGAAAAATGCCCGCGTCGGTTCAGGACGCAGGCATTTTTACTTGATCAATTTGATAATAATCTTATCAACCAACGATTATTTACGCAGACCCAGTTTGGCGATCAGATCGCGATAACGATTGGCATCGGTACGCTTCAGGTAAGCCAACAGGCTCTTGCGGCGGTTAACCATCATGATCAAACCACGACGTGAGTGGTGATCTTTTTGATGGACTTTGAAGTGACCGTTGAGTTCGTTGATACGTGCAGTCAGCAAAGCGACTTGCACTTCAGGGGAACCAGTGTCGTTTTGACCACGGGCATTGTCCGCAATAATGGCGGCTTTGTTGATATTTTCTACTGTCATGATTTACCTTTCACATGCGATTGACCCAGCTTGTTGCCGAAATCATCGTGAACTACGTTAAAAAAATTTACTGAGACTTGCCAAACCACACTGCCCTGCAACAACCGGACACGCAGCTTGTTTAAGCCAGCCCGGAAGTATAGCGGAATTTTGCAAAAAAGTCGCGCAACCCAACTATAATTTAGCAACCCGCCTTCCTTGAATGCCAATATGACACACGCTGCCCGCTCTCTCAAGCCCTTGCCCGCCCTGATCGCCAGCATGGTTCTGGCTGGCTGCGCCAGCACCACCCCACTGTTTCCGGGCGACCTGGAGGCCACCGTGATTGCCAGACACGGCCCGCCCGCCGCACGCTATGCAGTTGGCACCGAACAATGGCTGGAATACCCGGGCTTTCAGCAAACCTGGTTTGCCCATATTAATGGCGAAGGCAAGCTGACCGCGTGGGAACCGGTGCTGACGCAAGCCAAATTTGCCACCATTACGCTGGATAAGGCCGACAAGGCGCTGGTTTTACGCACCATCGGCCGTCCGGTAGAAACCGCTTACCTGTCGCTGCCCAAGCTGGAAGTGTGGTCGTATCGCTATAAAGAATCGGGCGTATGGAATTCGATGATGCATGTGCATTTTGATGCCAGCGGCATCGTGCGCAAGATGGAAAACGGCCCCGACCCCTACTTTGAGCGCGAGTCGCGTTTCTTCGGACGGGGCCGCTGGTAAAGACGCCAACAAAGCTGTCAAAGCTGGGGATTGAGCTTTTCCACCTTGGAATGCAGTTTATTGAGCGCAGACAAATACGCTTTGGCCGAGGCTACCACGATATCCGGGTCTGCCCCCACGCCATTCACAATACGCCCGGCCTTGGAGAGGCGCATCGTTACCTCACCCTGGGCCTGGGTGCCTGCGGTAATGGCATTAATTGAAAACAGCAGCAATTCTGCCGCGCTTTGCACCTGGCTTTCAATCGCCACCACGGTGGCATCGACCGGGCCATTGCCCTGGCCGCTACAAACACATTCTTTGCCATCGATCGCAAACACCACCGTGGCCTGCGATTTTTCACCGGTTTCCGATTGCTGCTTGAGCGAGACAAAGCGGTAGTATTCATTTTCGTGCGAATGGGCTTCATCCGAGACCAAAGAAATAATATCTTCGTCGAAAATATCGGATTTGCGATCCGCCAGTTCTTTAAAGCGGGTGAAGGCGGCGTTGACTTCGGTTTCGGATTCCAGCGCAATACCCAGCTCTTGCAGGCGCTG
>JBDLSU010000354.1:0-5520 GCA_039799405.1 Pseudomonadota bacterium
ATGCCGATCCCCGCGACCAGAGTACACAACAAACGCATCGTGATTGATTTTTGACCCATGTTTTTTATCTTCAACATAATTGACTCACTTTTTTATAAGAGTAGGAACAGATTGACCCGACACAGCACAACTACAGAATATTTCAGTACTTCAACTACAAAACCATCCGAACTTCAACTTTACATACAGACCAGTGACAACTTTGGCGATGATTTAAATAACAAGCCACCTGATCTCCGCCATATGACAAGAAATAGATCAGGAGAATATGCCAATGCATGCAATTGTAGCTTAACTACTTAAAACCAGGCACGAAAAAATTGTCTATAAATTGCTACAAACACTATTTTTTCACCTCAAAACCACAAAAATCTCACAAAAAAGCAAAAAATTACCGATTGCATGTAGCCAAATTACGATTTGTATGACAGAATTCTTCCTGTAATTTAACAAGACTACAAAAAAACGCGCTCAGCTCAAGTGCTATATCGGGCAAGAAACTTAGGGCAATATCATTAAAAGTGATTATCAGGTTGGCGCGGCGGGGCTTGCAAATGCAAGTCAGGGACAGGCAAAACACCTCGTCACGGCTTGCATGACAATAAGTCCATTGCATTGGCAAAGTAGTTTAAGTAAAGTAGTTTCGATTAAATAAGGGCACAGCACAACAGACTTGAGCCCATCACAACGCTGTGGTTCACACCCACTTTTTTATTGTTTAGGAGATAAAATGAACAAATGCATCTTGAAGACCTTGCCAGCCGCGCTCGCATTGGCCTTAACTGCATCCGTAGCCCAAGCCGGTGTTTCAACCGTTGAATTTGGCGGCTACTTCCGTTCCGGTTTTGGCACATCCACCACCGGCGGCAAAGAAGCTTGCTTTGGTCTGGCTGGTGCTGGTTCCAAATATCGTCTGGGTAACGAATGCGAAACCTACGGCGAACTGGCACTGGGCGGCGAAGCTTTCAAAGGCCAGGGTGGTTTTTCGATGCGCGTCAACACCCGCTTTGCTTATGTTGTGAATCAAAATCAGGACTGGGAGCAATTCTCGCCATCGTTCCGTGAAGCCAATGTGGTCGCTGAAAACATCGGTAGTGGTGCATTCGCCAAGGCCAAGGCCTGGGTCGGCAAACGCTTCTATGACCGTCATGACGTGCATATCACCGATTTCTACTTCCTCGACACCAGTGGCCCTGGCGCGGGTCTGGAAAATATCGATGTAGGCGCAGGCAAACTGGCTTACGCCATCATCCGCCAAGCCAGCGACAAGACCCAACTGGGCCGCAATTCGTCGGCTGACTACCAGCAAGTATTGCGTCACGACTTCCGCTTGTCCGGCATCAAAGTCAATCCGGATGGCGAAATGATGCTGGGCCTGGTTGTTAACCAAAAACGTATCAATGCCAATGCTAACGGCGTGGATATTTCGCGTGGTGCCCTGTTCACCGCGATGCATACCCAGGGTAATTTCTTCGGTGGCTTTAACAAGGTGGCATTCCAGTATGCAACCGGTAGCCAGGCTGGTGGTGGCGCTGGCGGCGCAGAATTCTACGCCAACAGCGATGACCGCATGACCCGTATCGTGGAACAATTCGTGGTACAACCTGCTGGTTCCAAATTCTCGGCCATGGGTACGTTTGTGTACCAGGACAAGAAAAACGGTGCCAATGGCACTCATAGCAAATGGACTTCGATTGGTGCCCGTCCGGTATTCCACTTCGCTGACAATATGAGTGTGGCTGCAGAACTGGGCTATGACAGCGTCAAAGAAGACGGCCAAAAAACCCGTAACCTGACCAAGTTCACGATTGCGCCACAAATTTCGGCTGGCAACAGTTTCTGGTCACGTCCGGTTCTGCGCGCTTACTATACTTATGCAAAATGGAACGATGCTGCCCAGGCTGCTGCGGGTGCTGGCTCTGCCCTGTCGCGCACAGGTGCCTTTGGTTCGTCCACCAATGGCAGCACCGTTGGCTTCCAGGCTGAAATCTGGTGGTAAGCACATCCGGGGTCACATCGCTTGATGTGACCATGGTGGTGTTGCAGTAAATGCGCTATGGTTTCCCTCAAGCCCTGGCGCATGCATGAAATAGTAGTAGTGGTTGTACCGTTTGAAGTCCTGTTGACCCGACCGGTTAGCGAGGGGTGTCGCATGGCCCCCTCAACCGGCTTTCAGGTGGATCTCCTGTTGGATGTCCACCTTTTTTTATACCCGATCCGCTATAATGCTCGTTTGACCCGGGCCGGCAAGCCACTCTCCTGGCTAAACGCCGCCGTTTTGTCGGTGACGCATCCATGAACCTGAAAGACCTTGCCAAAAACCTCGGCATTTCCGAAACCACGGTCAGTCGTGCCTTGAATGGCTACCCTGAAGTGAGCGAGCGCACCCGTTTGCGGGTACTGGCCGCTGCCAAAGCGGCAGGCTATCGCCCCAACCCGATGGCGCGCTCACTGGCAGTCGGGCGCACCAATGTGGTCGGCATTATCTATCCCCTGCACCCCAATGATTTGAGCGATCCGATGTTCATGGACATCGTCGATGGCATGGCCGAAGGGCTGGAAACCCATCAAATGGATTTGATTTTGTCGCCGGTAGCCCCGGTGCATGAATTTCGCTCCTACCAGCGCATGGTGCAGGCGCGCCGGGTTGATGGCCTGGTAGTTGGACGCACCCGGATTTTCGATGAACGCATCGCCTATCTGGCCAAGCAAGGTTTGCCCTTCGTGGCGCATGGCCGCACCCAATTAAATGAACCGCACGCCTGGTTTGATTACGACAATGAAGCCGGAATGCGGCTGGCGGTAACCCGTTTGCTGACACTCGGCCACCAGCGCATTGCCCTGATCAGCGCACCACTGGAAATGAATTTTGCACGCCAGCGCCACGACAGCTTTTGCACCAGCATGGAAGAAGCGGGGTTGACACCGAACCCGGATTATTTGATCGAAAACACCATCGACCGCCGTTCCGCCTACCAGGCCATGCAGCGTTTGATGGCCTGCTCACCACGCCCCACCGCCGTCATCGTAGACAACCATATGTCGGGCGTGGGAGCAGTACGGGCACTGCTGGATGCGGGCATTGGTATCGGCAGTGAAGTATCGCTGATTGTCTGGGGTGAAATGGAAGACTCCCTGGCCGGTTACCATGTGACGACCGTGCATCAGCCGGAACCAAAACGGGCGGGCGTTAAAATGGTGGAAATGCTGATGGCATTGATGAATGGCACGCCGCCAGATCAATTGCAAGTACTATGGCAGCCGGTACTGTTTTTGGGCGAAACTGCCGGCCCCTGCCCGCAATAAAGGCAGCACGAATCAGATATCCCGAATTAGGGCTGCAGGCTATTGCCGTGCGCCGACAGCGCCGATTGCGGTATCGCAATTTGCGTCTTTGCGCGCTGCCCACTGCTACCAGACGCAATTTTCTCACCCTCAAGCCCGATTGCAGGTAAGCTGCGCCATCTTCAATTCAACCATGCGCAGGAGCACCTCATGAAAACCTTCACCCATCTTGTCCTGGCACTGAGCCTGCTCTCAAGCGCTACATTGGCACTGGCGCATCCACGCGGTTTATCTGCGGCGTCAGAAGGTAGTGCAGAAGGCTCGGGTTTGGTGATATTGGGCAGCATGTCGGTGGTGGTTGGTTCCGGCTATGTGGTGGTAAAAAGTGTGGAAACCGTGGCCGATGGCGTCGTGATCGTTCTGCAAGGCGCATCCGAAGCCGCTACCGCATCGATCAAACTGACTGGCAAAGCGGCCAGGGGCTTGTCGGTGGCGGCTGGTACAGTGGTCACGGTCAGCACCCAGACCACTGGCCATTTGCTGGTGGTGTCTGGCAAAGCCATCGCCTTCGTGCCCAATGAAATTGGCCTGGCCTTGTTGCATCACTCCAGCGTCACCGGGAGAAACTGATGCGCAAGCGCAGTTTTCTGTTGACGCTGCTGGCAACACTGGCCTGCTTGAGCATGGTGCCAGCGCAGGCCGGACAAAGTTGTGAACCCAGTGAATTAAATCCCCCCGATGTCGCACGCGCCATGGAACTGGCCTATCAGTCGCACCAGGCACTGGATCAATCCGGTGCCAAAGTCGCGTTGATTGCCCGGGTTGGACAGGATTTATCGCAATATGGTGTGCGTTATTCGCATCTGGCCTGGGTCTGGCGTGACCATCCGCAAGGGCGCTGGCTGGTGGTGCATGAACTCAATCGTTGCGCCAGTGCCGAATCGGGTTTGTTTAATGAAGGGCTGGGCAATTTCTTCCTCGACAATATGTTTGCCTACGAGGCCAAAATCCTGATTCCCTCGCCTGCCACCCAGGAGCGCGCGGTCGCCATGCTGGCATCGCAGCAAGCATTCAACCTGCATTGGGCGCGCTACAATATGATGGCGTTTCCTTTTTCCACCACCTATCAAAACTCCAACCAATGGGTGCTGGAAAGCTATGCCGCTTTGCACAGTGGCAGCATTGGACGCGAGAATTTGCAAAGCTGGCTCAAGAGTCAGCAATACCAGCCCGACACGATTAATCTGTCTGCCGCCACCCGGCTCGGTGCCCGCATGTTTCGCGCCAATGTGGCATTTGATGACCACCCGTTCGGACGGCGCATGGCCGGGCAAATTGATACCGTCACGGTGGAATCGGTGCTGCGTTTTATTAAACGGCGCGAACCGGATAGCCGGGAGCTGATATTGCAGGCCAAAGCGTCGCAGGGATTACGCTGATGCCACCATGCTGATGGCATCAAGCCAATTCGATCCGGAATCTGGCCCCGGCCTGGCGCAAGTGCAATTCCGGCTCGGTAAAATATGGCCAGCGCACTTCGCATTCACCTTCAATATCGAGTGCGCCCTCCAGCAATACCGCACCAGCCCCGTCCAGCAAGCGTACATTGCTACTGGCTTGTTTGATTTGATGGGCGAAAGGGGCTGCATCGCTGAGTGACAAAATCAATTGCCAGCCGACTTCGTCGGCAACAAATTGCAAACTCCAGTACTGATCGTCCGACTGCAAGCGCGGACTCAACTGACGTGGCCCGGCATCGGTCTCACGCAAACAACCCATGCTGCTTTGCCACTGCGCATCATTGGCGACCCCGGCATTTTTGCGCGCCCGTGCCTGCAAGGCCAATTGGCGAAAGCGCAGCAATGTTTGCGGCGACTGTTGCAAAAGCTGGCGTTCATCCCCGTTCAAGGGGCGGCTACCATCGAGTGCTGCCAGCAACAGATGATCGTCCAACATCACCCGATCATCTTCACGCGAACGATTCAAGATCACACTCAAATCCAGCTTTTGCGCCAACTTTTGATTTCTGTCCTGTTGTATCACCATCTGACTCACCTGACCACCCTGATTAAACCCGATTACGGCCCCAGCGGTGGGACTGATCGCGCCCGCCCGGCTATGAGTGCGGTAACGGCACGAACCCGGGTTTACTTCAGTGCTGTTCATGGTTAAATTTTACAATGTTACTTTGGGCACGTTTTTTGAGCAGCGAGATGTCAGTGGAAATCCCGGCTC
>JBDLSU010000355.1:0-12348 GCA_039799405.1 Pseudomonadota bacterium
CCAACTGGCGCTAAAAACCGCAAGATGGCTATGACCAAAGATCAGATTCGTGCTTTTGGTCGTCAAACCAAAAAATGACACTCCATCATTGAGCCACGCGTGTTTTCCATCGGGCAAATTCTGCTCTTCAGCAACCTGATTAATCAACTCGGTCAGCAAGGCCTTGTCTGCCTCGGCAATGATGACATCAATATCTCTTGTCATATCACGACTGCCGAATTGCAAAACGCTGATCACACCACCCGCCGCAACCAATTCGACCCGGGTATTTCTCTCTCGCAGCAAATCCCCCAAGCGCGTCAAGGCTGCTTCAATCACGTTTTTGGACAATTTACCACTGCCGACGTTATGGTACTTCTGCATAAATTTCTCTATATGAAATACATGAAATTTTTAACAGCAAACAGGTTACGCTTGGCGAATGCCTCACAATAAATTTCATCCTCCAGCAAGCGGTCGCTCTGTAATCTCAGGGGCGCTCGCAAAGCTTTGATACGACCACACCATTCGGGTGCGATTTGATTTGCGTTATGCGGTGGCGAGTTGAGTACTTCAACCAGGCGATCCATGATGCTGGCCTTGACTGCCAGACGAACTTCATCATGGTCGCCGGGCATGGGCACCAGATCGCACGGGAATTCATTACGATACCAGTCAAGAATGCAATCAGAAAATTCGATTTCTTCATGCGCCAACAAGTGATTTGCCATGACATCAAGCATTTCACTCATTTCATCTTCCACCACTTGAAGTGCCATTTTCACCCTCTTTTCACGCGGCTGACTGCAACCAAATCGTCACCGGCCCGTCATTGGTGAGCGACACTTGCATGTCCGCACCGAACGAACCACTTTCTACCTGCGGGTGCTGTTGGCGCGCCCGGCTTAAAAAATAATCGAACAAGATACGGCCCTGCTCTGGCGGCGCGGCCGGGCTGAATGAAGGGCGGGTGCCGGAGCGGGTGTCGGCGGCCAGGGTGAATTGCGGCACCAGCAGCAAAGC
The DNA here is from genome assembly GCA_039799405.1 of Pseudomonadota bacterium. Classification (GTDB taxonomy): domain Bacteria; phylum Pseudomonadota; class Gammaproteobacteria; order Burkholderiales; family Burkholderiaceae_D; genus CAMBDR01. The sequence goes on from JBDLSU010000355.1 coordinate 1,003, forward strand.
GCCGCCGACATCCCGCAGGCTACGGTTCATTTTACCGGCGGCGTCAGAAAACACCCGGTAACCGAGCAAGCGGGTCAAGAGCGCATCGGCGTCGCGTTCGGTGTCGGCGCGCTCGGCGCACAGTAATACCATTAAACCGGGGCCGATCTGGCCGATGGTCTGGCCGTCCACATCGACCCGGGCCTGGCTGACGCGCTGTAATAAGGCGATCATGATGGCCCTTGAAAAATCAGGCCGACAAGTGGATGCGCGCAAATTTGCGCTTGCCCACTTGTAGCACGAATTGCCCGGCTTCCAGCTTCAAGCCCTTGTCGCTGACAACCGCACCATCGATCTTGACGCCGCCCTGGTCGATCATGCGCAGTGCTTCACTGGTGGAAGAACACAGACCAGCTTGCTTGAGCAGCGGCCCGATTGCCAGTGGCGCGCCAGTCAGGTGCTTGTCTTCCACCTCATCGGGAATTCCGCCCTTGGAGCGGTTGACGAAATCGGTCAAGGCGTCTTCTGCCGCCTGGGCATTATGGAAGCGCGCCACGATCTCTTTACCCAGCGCCACTTTGATGTCACGCGGATTGGCACCGTCTGCCACCTGACGCTTGAATTGTTCGATTTCGCCCAGCGAGCGGAACGACAGCAGTTCGTAGTAGCGCCACATCATGACATCGGAAATACTCATCAGCTTGGCGAACATGGTATTGGGCGCTTCGGTGATGCCGATGTAATTGTTTTTCGACTTCGACATTTTTTCCACGCCGTCCAGCCCTTCCAGCAATGGCATGGTCAAAATACACTGCTGTTCCTGGCCGTAGTCTTTTTGCAGTTCGCGCCCGACCAGCAGATTGAATTTTTGATCGGTGCCGCCCAGTTCCAGATCGGCTTCCAGCGCTACGGAGTCGTAACCCTGCATCAGCGGGTATAAAAATTCATGCACCGAGATTGCGATGCCGGCCTTGAAGCGCTTGGTAAAGTCGTCGCGCTCCATCATGCGTGCCACCGTGTAGCGCGAGGAAAGCTGGATCATGCCGCGTGCGCCCAGTTTGTCCGACCATTCGGAGTTGTAGCGGATTTCGGTACGCGCCGGATCCAGCACCAGGCTGGCCTGGGCGAAATAGGTTTGGGCGTTGAGTTCGATTTGTTCGCGCGTCAGCGGCGGGCGGGTGGTGTTGCGGCCGGAGGGATCGCCGATCATGGAGGTGAAATCGCCGATCAGGAAGATGACGGTATGGCCCAAGTCCTGCAATTGGCGCATTTTGTTCAGCACCACGGTATGGCCCAGGTGCAAATCGGGCGCGGTCGGATCGAGGCCGAGCTTGATGCGCAAGGGCTTGCCAGTGGCTTCGCTGCGCGCCAGCTTTTGAGCAAATTCGCTCTCGATCAGCAGTTCATCGACGCCACGCTTGGCAATCGCCAATGATTCCAGAACTCGATCAGAAAAAGTAACTTCTTTCTTAACAGAAGTGCTATCGCTTTTGCCCTCGGGCAGCTTGTCGGCAGAAATTTCCATGTTGACGTCATAAAGGTGAAATAAAGGGAGCAAAATTTCCGGAGTTTGCTATAATGCAGCACCCGAATAATCTTGCCGTAAGATAACACGCACTACAAAAGATCGTTATCACTGCAAGGCCAAATTTTAACTGATTGCATGACTACACAAGACCATTTACAACGCGTTGCACGCCCATTATTTGGCAACCCACGCAAATCGCGCCTGATGACAGGCACTGCTGTGGTTTTAGGCATCTGTGCTTTCGGTGCTTTCGGCGTGGTTCCCCTGGCCCCCGACGCAGCCGACCTGCCCGTTACCACCCTGACCAAAGAAATTGCCCTGCCTGATCTGAGTCAACAAATTGCCAAAGTTGACGGCCAGCATTATTTGCGCGAAGAAAAAATGCGCTCCGGCGATTCTCTGGCAAGTTTGCTGCATCGGCTTGGCGTTGACGACGCGGCCGCCGCCGAGTTTATCAAGTCCGACAAAACCGCGCGCTCCCTGCTACAGTTAAAAACCGGCAAACGGGTGCAGGCAGAAATTGATGAAGATGGCGAACTGATTTCACTACGCGCCCGCATCGCCGAAGCCAAGGATGGCCCGGTCAAAAATCTGGTGATCGACCGCAAGGGCGAACAATTTACCGCCAGCGAAGTCTCCAGCAAGCTCGAACGCCGTATTGAAATGCATACCGGCGAAATCAAATCCTCCCTCTTTGCCGCAACCGATGCGGCGCAAATTCCCGATAGTGTCGCTACCCAGATCGTTGAAATGTTTTCAACCAGCATCGATTTTGCGGCCGATTTGCGCCGGGGCGATCATTTCAACGTGGTGTATGAAACCTATTGGCAAGACGGCGAAATGGTACGCGCCGGACGCGTGCTGGCGGGTGAATTTGTCAATGGCAATCATACCTTCCAGTCGGTGTGGTTTGAAGAACCAGGCAGCGATCAGGGTGGTGGTTATTACACCTTTGATGGCAAATCGCTGAAAAAAGCCTTCCTCAAGTCGCCGCTCGAATTTTCGCGTATCTCATCCGGCTTTTCGATGCGGGTGCATCCTATTTCCGGCCAATGGAAGCAGCACAAGGGCGTCGATTTTGCTGCACCAACCGGCACCCCGATTCGCGCGTCCGGCGATGGCATTGTTGATTTTGTCGGCGCGCAAAATGGGTATGGCAATCAGGTGGTGATCAAGCACTGGGCCAATTACAGCACGGCCTATGCTCATATGAGCCGCTTTGCACCGGGCATTCACAAGGGTAGCGTGGTGCGCCAGGGTGATTTGATCGGTTATGTCGGCAGTACCGGCTGGGCCACCGGGCCACATTTGCATTATGAATTCCGCGTCGCCAACGAGGCGCGTGACCCGATGAGCATCAATATTCCGAATCAACGCCCCCTCAACGCCAACGAAATGGCGCGTTTCCATGAAGTGGCGGGCGAAATGATCCATCGTTTTGCCTTGCTGCGCCCAAGCGACAGCCAACCAACGGCACGCCTGGTGTCGATGCACTGAGCGCATGATGGCCGGGATAACGGGCAGCGGTTCTGATCGCACACAGGAACGCAGCCCCCGGCGAAGTAATTTGTATATCGGCCTGATGTCGGGCACCAGCATGGACGGCGTCGATGCGGTGCTGGCCGAATTTTCCGGCAGCCCCGGCAGCACACCTTGCCGCACCCTCGGCCACACCCACCTGCCCTTTTCCAGCACCCTGCGCCAGCAGTTTATGGCGCTGCAACAGCCGGGTGAGAATGAAATCGAACGCGAAGCGCTGGCCGCCAACCAGTTGGCCCATGTGTATGCCGAAGCGGTCAGCAAACTGTTGCAGCAAAGTGGCGTGCCCGCCAGCCGCATCCGCGCGCTGGGTGCGCACGGCCAAACCATACGCCACCGCCCGGAGCTGGGTTATACCCGGCAAAGCCAAAACCCGGCGCTGCTGGCTGAATTGAGCGGGATTGATGTGATTGCTGATTTTCGCAGTCGTGACATTGCCGCTGGCGGCCAGGGTGCGCCACTGGTTCCGGCATTCCACCACGCCTTGTTTGCGGCACCCGGCCAAACCCGGGCGCTGGTAAATATTGGCGGCATCAGCAATATCAGCGTTCTGCATGCCAATGGCCGGATTGAAGGCTGCGACACCGGCCCCGGCAATGTGCTGATGGACGGCTGGATTCAGCAACACCAACAAAAGAACTTCGATCAGGATGGGGCCTGGGCCGCCAGCGGGACTTGCCATGAAGCGCTACTGGCCCAGTTGCTGCGCGAACCGTATTTTGCCCAGGGCTTGCCCAAAAGCACCGGGCGCGATCTGTTTCACCTGAGCTGGCTGGCGCAGCATCTGCAAGGCTTTCCCGCCCTGCCCCCTGCTGATGTACAAGCCACCCTGTGCGCACTCACTGCAAACAGCATTGCGCAGATGCTGTTGCGCTGTAGCGACCAGCTTGCACAGCCCTTGGCCGCACTATATGTATGTGGTGGTGGCGCTTACAACCAGCATTTGTGCCAGTTACTGCAGCAAGTGCTGGCACAGACCTTGCCACAAATCAGTGTGAGCAGCACGACCCGCCTGGGGGTGGCACCGGATCAGGTGGAAGCGCTGGCCTTTGCCTGGCTGGCGTATCGCCATGTGCAGGGGCAATCAGCCAATTTGCCACAGGTAACCGGTGCCAGTGGTTTGCGTCTGCTGGGGGCCTGTTATCCGGCGTAAAACCAGCATCATATTCAACACGGGCACAACAATAGCAGCGGCCTGATGCCGCTTCCCGCAAAAATCCGGTTTACCCGGGCAGCGTTAACGCTTACGCTTGAAGCTTGATTGCTTTTTCAGGGTAAAACCAATGCGTGCCATCGTTTTCACAACTTCAGCCTGCTTGTTCCTTCATGCCTGTGGCGGTGGCGGCGGCGGTAGCCCGACTGTGGCTGGCGGCACCCCGACTCCGGTAGTCACGCCCACGCCAACATCGCCCCCCACCTTAAGCCAGGTATTTGCCACGCCTCTGGTGGGCGCGGGCGATCCCAGCTTCAAATATCTGAAAGCCTGCTATTTTCCAACCCAGCAATTTGGCACGGTCGGGCAGTCGGGCATCAGTTTTCTGGAAAGCCTGGTACTGGAAACCCTGCCCAGTGCCACCGCGCCAGTTTATAACGCACTCAATGGCAATACCACGCTGGTGACCAATCGCAGCTACAAGGGCAGCACCCCGGTTGCAGGTGCGCCTTCCGCCCTGTGGACAGGGGTTTTAAAGCTCAATGCCGATGGTTCGGCCAGTGGCTTTGGCTACCCCTGCACACCGGATACCATGATTGCCGCCCCCACCAATACCTGCTATTGGCTGGAAGAAGACGTAAATGGCAAAAGTCTGGCGCAGGGCAGTTTTCTGGCAGTTGGCAACGCCCGCCCACAAACCAGCTCGGGCAGCAATGTGTTGATTAATCCGGGCTGGGACAGTGGTACTGCGTTTTATTTCTGGTATGAGATGAGCTATGGCGGCGCGTGTTCGGCACCGGGTTCCACCACGGCCTGGCGTGGCCCGGCGCGCAGTGGGGTGTAGCGAAGAGGAGTGGGATCGGCCAACGATGCAATCGTTCAGGGTGATCGGGCCGATCAGGGTTATCAGGTTTATCAGGGTGTAAACGACGAACCGCAACCGCAGGTGGAAGTGGCGTTCGGGTTTTTGATGACGAATTGCGCGCCTTCCAGATCGTCTTTGTAATCGATTTCGGCACCGACCAGATACTGGTAGCTCATGGCATCAATCAACAGCGACACGCCGTTTTTGACCATGGTGGTGTCGTCGTCATTGACCACTTCATCAAAGGTAAAGCCGTATTGGAAGCCGGAACAGCCGCCACCCTGGACAAAGACGCGCAATTTCAAATCGGGATTGCCTTCTTCGGCGATCAAATCAGCAACCTTGGCCGCCGCATTATCGGTAAAAATCAGCGGTGCGGGCATTTCGGTGACAGCATTCATGATGGACTCCTGTGGTGTACGCTCGGGTACAGTGTGATCAAATAACAAAATTCATTAAAGCAGACTGCGGCTATTATAGACTGCTACGGCGGTTCATGCTCAGGCGGTCAACGCTGCTGGTGCGGCAGCACCCGGGCCGCTCAATTGCAGGGCCGCTTCGCCAGCCTGATCGTGGGTAAGTTTGCCGGAAACCAGCGCACCGCCGTGCATTTCCAGCCGTTTATAACTGACATCGCCAATAATGCGGGCTTTGGGCTGTAATTCAAGTAGCTCACTGGAATAAACCGGGCCAATAATCTCGCCATTGACGATCAAATGGGCACCATGCACTTCACCTTCAATGCGCGCCTGCTCGGAAATGATCAACATGCTGGGCTGGCCCGGCTCGGCAATGACGTTGCCTTGCACCTGGCCATCAATACGCAAACCGCCTTTGAAATGAATATCGCCCTGTATCCGGGTGGCACCACCAATCAGACTTTCGATGGTACTTTTAGAATTTCGTCCAAACATGATCATTCCCTCACAAATTTGCCGATTGTTGCGCCCGCACCTGGCCGCGTTCCAACACCCGCGCCTGCACCGTTTTGGCCTGCACACCGTCGGGCAAACTAATCGAGCCTTCCAGTCGCTGGTAATGTTTAAAGCTGACTTTATATTGCTCGCTCGCAGCTACCCTGGGGTCAGGAAATTGCAGCGTCACGCTCTTGCCTGCCTGCTGGCCGTTGACCACCAATTGCAAGGCACCGTTAAATTCCAGATCACCCTTGCCGCCCTGCATGACGAGAACCCGGTAGCGCAGTTGATTGCCTGCCGCCGCGTCCACCTTGATGCGTCGGATCGCAATGCCGCGCTGACCAATATCGGCCGGAATCAAGCTTTCAAAGAAGGCCAGATCTTCTTTGAGACGACTATTTTCCAGCTCCAGCGTCTTGGCCTGCTTCATCCACTGCTGCTGCGCCGCCCGTTCGATATTCAATTTCGATTCGTAGGCATTGGCTTCACTCAGCAATTTCTCACGCTCCTTGCCCAATTGCGCCATCTGTTGCTCCAGGCTGGTCACGGTCCTGACATTGCCAATACCACCGCGCCCCAGACTATACAAGCCCCACCCCAACAGCAGTAGCAGCAGCAGCAACGCAGCCGTCAGGGCCAGCCGTAAGGGCCAGGGCCACTGCTGCCGGATGGTCATGGTCGGCAACGCCAGAGTACTTGGCATCAGCCAGCGTGAACGCTTTAAAGGCATGGTGTTATGGCATCAAGGGGATTTGATTGAGACCGGTTTGTTCGTCCAGACCAAACATCAGATTCATACACTGCACCGCCTGGCCGGACGCACCCTTCATCAAATTGTCTTGCACCACCAGTACCAGTACCGTATCACCGGCACTGTCATCGCCACGCGGACGGTGTACTGCAATGCGCAGCACATTGGCACCACGGCTGGAGCGGGTATCGGGATGGCTGCCAAAGGGCAGCACGTCGATAAATGGCTCGTCGCGGTAGGCTTCTTCAAACAGGGCTTGCAACGCGGCGTCGTCAATCTCACGACTTAAGCGCGCGTACAGGGTGGAATGCATGCCACGTATCATCGGCACCAGGTGCGGCGTAAACAACAAGCCGACCTTTTCATCGGTCAGTGTGCGCAATTGCTGCGCGGTTTCCGGGGTGTGGCGGTGCTTGCTGGCACCATATGCCTTGAAATTATCGCTGGCTTCAGAAAACAGCATGCCAATTTCAGCCTTGCGCCCGGCACCGGAGACACCGGAAGCACAATCGGCGATCAGGTGGCTGGCATCGATCACCCCCGCCTTCAGCAGCGGGTAAAAACCGAGCTGGATGGTGGTCGGGTAACAACCTGGGTTAGCCACCAGGCGCGCTTGTTTGATGGCAGCGCGGTTAAGTTCTGGCAAGCCATAGGCGGCTTCATTCAGTAATGCCGGGCAAGTGTGCGGGATGCCATACCATTTTTCAAACACCGCCTGATCACGCAGACGAAAATCGGCCGCCAGATCAATCACTTTGACGCCAGCGGCCAGCAATTGCGGTGCTTGCGCCATTGCCACACCATGTGGCGTCGCAAAAAATACCACGTTACATTCTTCGAGCCGGGCTTTTTCCGGGCTGGAGAAGGCCAGATCGACCTTGCCACGCAATGAGGGAAACATTTCGGCCACCGGCATGCCGTCTTCCTTGCGCGAGGTGATGGCATGCAAGCGCACTTGCGGGTGCTGCGACAACAAACGCAGCAATTCCACACCAGTGTAACCGGTGCCACCAACGATACCCACTTTGATCATGCTTCCCCCTTATTCACAAATGCCATCATGACAAAAACAAAGCAACCATCCGGCCACAAAAAACAGACCTGCATTGTAGCGCGAAGCATGGCACGCCACACTAAAAAGCACTGCACCGGACGCAAAAAAGCCGCCGGGTATAAAACCGGGCGGCCAGATTGCAAAACAGGTAAAACCGATTAACGCTTGGAGAACTGTTTGGCGCGGCGTGCTTTGCGCAGACCGACCTTTTTACGTTCCACTTCACGTGCATCGCGTGTCACGAAGCCGGCTTTCGACAGTTCGGACTTGAGCGTTGCATCGAAATCGATCAGGGCGCGGGTGATGCCATGACGCACTGCACCAGCTTGACCGGATTCGCCACCGCCGTTGACGTTGACTTTGATGTCAAAGCGTTCGACGTTATTGGTCAGTTCCAGCGGCTGACGGATCACCATCAAACCGGTTTCGCGCGAAAAATATTCGGCGGCTGGCTTACCGTTAACAATGATTTGGCCTGTGCCAAGCTTGATGAAAACCCGCGCTACTGCACTTTTGCGACGGCCGGTTCCATAATTGTAATTACCGATCATGTCTATTCCTTACAGGGCGAGGGGTTTCGGTTGCTGGGCTGCGTGCGGGTGTGTGCCATCGGCATACACTTTGAGCTTCTTGATCATTGCATAGCCGAGCGGGCCTTTTGGCAGCATGCCTTTGACCGCTTTTTCCAGGGCACGGCCCGGGAAACGCTGTTGCATCTTTTGGAAATTGGTTTCGTAGATACCGCCTGGGTAACCGGAGTGGCGATAGTACATTTTGTTCAGGGCCTTGGTGCCCGTCACGCGCAGTTTGGCTGCATTGACGATGATGATGAAATCACCGGTATCGACGTGAGGAGTAAATTCTGGCTTGTGTTTGCCGCGCAGTCGGAGTGCCACTTCGCTGGCAACACGTCCGAGGACTTTGTCCGTCGCGTCAATCACGAACCAATCACGCTGGACCTCATGGTCTTTAGCGGAAAATGTTTTCATGCTGACTTCCTAATTGATGTAAACGCTCAAAATGGCGGTTCCATTTTAACAACCATGGACACAACCTTATCACTTTTCCAGAGCGCACGGAAAGCCGGAAATTATAAGCGGCCTGGCGCGCCGCTGTCAAGGCATTCATTTGGCGAATTTCAAATCAGGGCAAAGTGTTGCCGGATGCCGGATTGCACAGGCAGCCATTGGCTTGCATTTTTGCACAACCCTGTGCGGCATCACTAATTGCTGCCAGGCACCACTGGGCTATACTCCCCACCATGCCGTTTGATTACACCATGACAAACCACCCACCGGAGAGCGCCATGTACAAAACCTTCAAAGCACTGGTATTTGGTTCTTGCAGGTTCGGTCTGACCGAATTTGGCCCCGCCAGCAGCCACGGCCATGGCACCCGCGATGAAGCGCTGGCCCTGGTCAAAACTGCCCTGCTGTACCACGAAATGCATGGCTTGCAAGCTGCCCTGGCGCGCGCCAATCAGGCCGAAAGCCAATTCCAGCTCAAGGATTTACGGGTCGAAGCCTATGACAGCGATGGCACCGCGCTGGCGCACGGCACCCCGGCCAAACTCGGCAAAAATCTGCTGAAAATTCCCGAGGCCAAGGCCTTGTTTATCAATCCGGAATTTATCAAAATCGGCCATAGCGCCGAAGGCAAGGGTTGGGTACAGTTTCAGGTCAAGGGCGGGGCGGCGATGCAAGCCTATGTGGAACGGCACGAAGATGTGTACTGGGTCTGCAGCTATCACCCGTAATATTCAACAGCGATATTCAAGCAAAATCGTCAATTGCAAAAATCGCTGCCTTTGCCAACCCTGGCACACCGCCCATACTGTCACAGCATGCCACCAGCGGCTTCAAGGCGAAGCCATCTGGCAGCAGGCGATGCAGCCGGGAAGCGCAAAGCGCTATCAGTGATGCGCTTTATCGGCTGGCTTGTCGCCAGCATCATTTTGCCCCTTGGGCGGATCTTGCGGCAAGGGCTTGCGTGGCAACATCTCATCGCGGTTGGCGGTATGGGCAACAAAACTTGCCATGATGATGGCCGCTTGCATCAAATCGCCCTTTTGCACCTTGTCATACACATCCAGATTGGAATGATGGGTGCGACTGAAATAATCCAGCTCATCCTGAATAAACTGAAAGCCCGGTATGCCGACGTTATCAAAACTCTGGTGATCGGTGCCGCCGGTTTTTTGCATGGTAACGGTGGTCGCCCCCATATCGTTAAACGGCGCCAGCCAGGCATCAAAAATCGGCTTGATCGCCACATTGCCTTCGCCATACACGCCGCGAATTTTTCCGCTACCACCATCCAGATTAAAGTAAGCAGAAACTTTGCCATGCAGCGGTTTGAAGCTCAATGGCCCGCTGGGTTTTTGCATAAATGATGGCTGCTCCTTCTGTTTCGGATCGGCAGGCTCCGGGCGGGTAGCCAGCCACTTCTTGACGAAGGCACGCGAACCCAGAAGGCCCTGCTCTTCGCCCCCCCACAAACCGATGCGGATGGTACGGCGCGGCTTGAAGCCAATCGCCTTTAAAATACGCAGCGCTTCCATTGAAACCGCCACCCCGGCCGCATTGTCTGTGGCCCCTGTGCCAGCATGCCAGGAATCGAGATGCCCACCCAACATCACGATTTCATCTTTTTTGTCGCTGCCGGGCCAATCGGCCAGCACATTCACCGCCGCATCCGGATCTTCCTCATGGAAAGTAGCTTGCACGTCCAACTCCAGACTAAGCTCTTTTTTCTTTTCCACCAGACGGAACAAGCGGTTATAAACTTCAGCCTGCACCACCAGATTCGGCGGGCCAGCCGCTTCGCCGCTCTTATAGCTGCCCCCACCCTGTACAAAAATGGTGCCATCATCACCGCGTGACAAATTCAGGGTGGCGAGCACTTTTTCTTCCAGAAAGAAGGGAATCAGTTTTTTCTCGAAGGCGCGTTGTTTCATGATTTTTTCAAAATCACGCTCACGCCCGGTCGGTGGCGCGGCGAGTTCGATTTTGCTGATCCCGGCCATTTCTTCAGCATCAATGCGCGTCGCATCGCCCTTAAAATGCGGCTTGGTCACCCGCACCGGATCGCGCAACACAATCATGCCCGCCAGCTTGCCCTTCCATTTGGCCAGGTCTTCTTCACTTTCAATTTTGGCGTACATCACTTTGGCACGTTGCACGCCATTGGTGCCGGGCGTCCATGCCTTGGGGAAAGCCGGAATGTCAAACTTCAGCGGCTCAACCATGCGCAGGCGGCTGTGTTCCAGCGTCCAGCCACGGCCAAAGGGCGCAAAAGATTCGGCACGCACATTTTGCAAACCATATTCAGTCAGGCGACCACGGGTCCACTCACTGGCTTTTTTCAGGCCGGGCGAACCGGTCAGGCGCGGGCCAATTTCATCGGTCAAAACACCCAGCGTATCCATCACTTTGGAGCGATTCATGCCCTCATCGCGAATCTTGTTGACCAGGTTCAAATCTGCCTTGTCCTCGGCCGCCCTGGCAGCAGGCACAACAACCCACACCAGCGCGATCAATCCCATACCCCATACCAGGCGT
>JBDLSU010000356.1:0-2950 GCA_039799405.1 Pseudomonadota bacterium
GCAGGCAAAGGCCACGAAGACTATCAGGAAATCAAAGGCAAAAAACTGCCGTTTTCCGATACCGAACAAGCCGCGCTGGCGCTGGCGACCCGACCCACCATGAGGCGCGCATGAGTAGCCAAGCAACCCTGTTGTCAATTAAAACCACCCTGGGCCAGTTGGCCCAGGCCTTGCCGCAAGCCCGGGTCAGCGGCGCGCCCACGCTTGCCATCAGCGGCATTTGTACCGATAGCCGCAAAGTGCAGCCTGGCGACTTATTCATCGCGCTGCGTGGTGAAAACTTTGACGCGCACGACTTTTTGCCGCAAGTTGCCAGCCAGGGGGCCGCCTGTGTGCTGGCTGAGCGGGTGCCCGAAGGCTGGAATTTGCCAACCCTGCAGGTAGCAGACAGCTTGCAAGCCATGGGTCAACTGGCCGCGCACTGGCGTCAGCAGTTTGATCTGCCCTTGATTGCCGTTACCGGCAGCAATGGCAAAACCACGGTCAAGGAAATGATCGCCACCATTCTGACCACCGTGTATGGGGAGAAGCACAGCTTTGCCACGCGCGGCAATTTTAATAACGCCATCGGCGTGCCGCTGACGCTGTTGCGCCTGAATGCGCAGCATCAGGCCGGGGTGGTCGAGTTGGGTATGAATCATCCCGGTGAAATCGCCTGTCTGGCCAGCATGGCCCGGCCCACCGTGGCGCTGGTCAACAATGCCCAGCGTGAACATCTGGAATTCATGCAAAGCGTGGCGGCAGTAGCGCAAGAAAATGGCTCGGTATTTGCCAGCCTGCCCGAAAACGGGGTGGCGGTATTTCCGGCCGATGATGAATTCACCCCGCTCTGGCAGCAACTGGCCCGCCAGGCCAAAGCGCGCGTGCTGACCTTTGGCCTGAGCCCGGCCGCCGATGTCGCTTGCGAATACCGGGTCTGTGAAGGCGGCAGCGATTTGCGCGTCACCGTCAAACTGGGCCAAAGCGTGCGCATGGTGCCGCTCAAATTACAGGTGGCGGGGGAGCACAATGTGCGCAATGCGCTGGCGGCGCTGGCCTGCGGTTTGGCAATGGGTGCCGACCTGCTGGCGATGGTGCGTGCTTTGGCATCGTTTCAACCGGTTGGCGGGCGTTTGCAAGCCAAAAGCGCATCCAATGGCGCAAAACTGATTGACGATACCTACAACGCCAATCCGGATTCGGTACGCGCCGCCATCATGGTGCTGGCGCAAGCTCCGACCCCGCGCATTCTGGTATTGGGCGATATGGGCGAAGTAGGCGACCAGGGGCCGCAATTTCATGCCGAAGCCGGGCAACTGGCCTGCCAGTACGGGATTGAAACCGTATTGTGCCTGGGCCAGGCCAGCCGCCATACCCAACAAGCCTATGCGGCGACCGCCAATGCCACTTCGGCCACTGGCAGCACCATGGTAGCGCAGCATTTTGAACAACTGCCGGACCTGCTGGCGGCGCTCGAACGGCTGATTTTGCCGCACAGCACGGTATTGGTCAAAGGATCGCGCTTCATGCGCATGGAGCGCGTGATTGCGCATTTTGTGCCTGCCACCTCACATCAGGAAGAACATTAATATGCTGCTCTGGTTAGCACAATTTTTTCAACAGGATATCGGCCCGCTGCGGGTCTTTAACTTCATCACCTTTCGCGCCGTGTTTGCCACACTGACGGCGCTGGCGATCGGGTTGCTGGCTGGCCCGGCGGTGATCCGCAAATTGACCGAATTAAAAGTCGGCCAGGCGGTGCGTACCGACGGCCCGCAAACCCACTTGATCAAATCCGGCACGCCAACCATGGGCGGGGTCTTGATTTTGATTGCAATTGGCGTTTCCACTTTGCTGTGGTGCGATCTGAGCAACCGCTTTATCTGGCCGGTGCTGATCGTCACGCTTGGCTTTGGCGCGGTTGGCTGGTTTGATGACTATCGCAAAGTAGTGTACAAAGATCCGCAAGGCATGCCGTCCGGTGAAAAATACTTTTGGCAATCGCTGATCGGTCTGGCCGCCGCCTTGTATCTGGCGTTTTCGGTCTCGGTGCCAACCGGCTCCAAAGTGACGGATTTGTTCATGGAATGGGCTCGCACCGGCTTTTCCATGTATTTGCCAGCCAAGGCCGATTTGATCGTACCGTTCATCAAAACCTTCAGCTATCCGCTTGGGGTGTGGGGCTTTATCACGCTCACTTATCTGGTCATCGTCGGCACCAGCAATGCGGTCAACCTGACTGATGGTCTGGATGGTCTGGCGATCATGCCCACCGTGATGGTTGGCTCGGCGCTCGGCGTCTTTGCTTACCTGACCGGTAGCGCCACTTATTCCAAATACCTGTTTATTCCGCACATTCCCGGCGCGGGCGAATTATTGATTTTCTGCGGAGCCATGGCGGGTGCCGGGCTGGCTTTTCTTTGGTATAACGCCCATCCGGCCCAGGTGTTCATGGGTGACGTGGGCGCGTTGGCGCTGGGCGGCGCACTCGGTACGATTGCGGTGATTGTGCGGCAGGAAATTGTGTTGTTCATCATGGGGGGCGTGTTTGTGGCGGAAACCATCTCAGTGATGTTGCAGGTAACGGTATTCAAGTGGACCAAAAAACGTACCGGGGTCGGCAAGCGGGTATTTTTAATGGCCCCGTTGCACCACCATTATGAACAAAAAGGCTGGAAAGAAACCCAGGTGGTGGTGCGCTTCTGGATCATTACCATGATGCTGGTGTTGTTTGGTTTGTCCACATTAAAACTGCGCTAAAAATTGCACCAGGGTTGCACTCTCACCACTTTGAAAACGGGAAATTTGAAAATAACATGAATTACGCAGGCAAACAGGTTTTGGTTTTGGGCTTGGGCGAATCCGGCCTGGCGCTGGCGCGCTGGCTGCAGCGCTGTGGCGCGCATTGCCGCGTGGCCGATACCCGTGACACACCTGCCCGGCTGGCGCAGTTGCAAGAAACTTGTCCTGA
>JBDLSU010000357.1:0-2625 GCA_039799405.1 Pseudomonadota bacterium
CGCGCATCCAAATTATTGCCGGTGGATTGTTTGCGTTACGAATAATCCTTGGCTACCAGTGGGGCAAGCCGGATTGCCCCACGGTAGCATTATCACGCCTGCCACCGTTACAGGAATTGCAGGCATCAACTGACATGACGACAGTGCCACTGTCCATGCCGAAATCCACATGGCTGGATCAAAATACCTGGCAAATTCGAGCCCATTCCAACAATTTCAAGCAAAATTTTGCCAAACAATTGGCGTGACCACGCGCCACTGTTGTCACAAAGCACCAAGAAAGTTACCGCAACAATCTTGCATTAGTAAAATCATTTAAACGCCTTGGTATTACAAACTACGAATACCATTGCACCAAGCAATTTTTCCACACAACGAACCCATCAATAGTTCTATCAATCTATAAATATTACTGTTTTTGAAGCAAAATTTCTCCTTGACACGCGATAATTGTCGCCCTGATACTGCTACTCCAGATGAGCAAAATTATCACACTTGACCACAGGTGCTGCCAGTTTTCTCATCCGAAAATGATATTTCCACAATGAAATATCAGAATTTGAAAAAAACCCGATATAAAAATAGAACCTGATGGAGACAAAGACTATGCTACGTTTCACCCAATTTGCCGCAGCCGCATTCGCCGCCGTTTGTGCCCTTTCCCCTGCCATGGCTCAGGATTTGGCCGCCAGTGATCTGGCCGCAAAGCCGAACAAGCCCTTCACTTTCCGTGGTGTGGAATACACCAGCCATGAAGCCTTCATCCACAGCGGTGTCCGTTGCTCGACCCCACATATCCAGCACAAGATTGATGCTGACGAAATCGAATTCAGCGCCAAACTGAAGTCACTCAATCCCGTCACCGCACTGGCCTCACGCGTGATTCCGGTGTATTTCCATGTGATTCAAAGCAGCACCAGTACCAATGGCGGCGTCACCGACACCATGATCACTAACCAGATCGCGGTAATGAATGCAGCCTACGCCAGCGCCAATATCAGCTTCAGTCTGGTCAGCATTGACCGCACCACCAACAATACCTGGTTCACCGTGACACCAGGCACCACGGCCGAATCACAAATGAAGACCGCTTTGCGCAAGGGCGGCAAAGAATCGCTGAATATTTATACAGGCAATATCGGCCAGGGCTTGTTGGGCTGGGCCACTTTCCCTTCCGATTACTCGCGCGCTCCCAAAATGGATGGCGTGGTCATGTTGAACCAATCGATGCCAGGTGGTACCGCATCGCCATATAACCTGGGTGATACCGCAACCCATGAAGTAGGCCACTGGGCCGGTTTGTACCACACCTTCCAGGGTGGGTGTACCGCGACCAATGACTCGGTATCCGATACCCCGGCAGAAAAATCCTCCGCCTTCGGCTGCCCGGCCGGTCGTGACACATGCACAGGCACCAAATATCCCGGCGCTGATCCAATCTATAACTTCATGGATTACACCGACGATTCGTGCATGAACACCTTCTCCGCAGGCCAAATCTCGCGTATGCAAGCTCAGTTGGCAACCTATCGCTGATCCCGTGGCGCGCAGCCTCCTGGCTAGCGCCAATTCCTGGCCCGCCGCCCTGGCGGGCTATTTTTTTGCCTGTTAGCGCCAGCGTCATAGCATGGACGGCAGGAAAACCCCATCCAGCACCACAGCGCCTGCGGATTTTGCCCCTGTACTTCAGCACTTGCCAATTCAGGGTAAAATCGGGCTTCCTCATTCAAGGCATGACTATGGATAGCACTTGGCTGGCGCGCCAGATGGCACAGGAAAGCGGCCTGATCGTCTTTATCAACGTCTTTTTACAGCAAATCGGTCTGCCCGTACCGGCGGTGCCCACCATGCTGCTGGCAGGTAGCCAAAGCCCGGGGCAGCGCCATCTGGCCGGATTGTTACTGGCGGCGGTGCTGGCATCCTTGCTGGCCGACTGGATCTGGTATCAGGCCGGACGGCGCTATGGTTTCCGGGTGCTTTCGCTGATTTGCAAACTCTCCATCAACCCCGGTTCCTGCGTCACCCAAACCGAAGCGCGGTTTGCCAAATGGGGTATCTGGGCACTGATTCTGGGCAAATTCATTCCCGGCTTTTCGACTGTGGCCCCGCCGATTGCCGGGGTGGTGGGCATGAGCCAGCGCGCCTTTTTTCTGGCCTCCAGCCTGGGGGCAGCACTGTGGGCTGGCGCGGCGCTGGTAGTGGGCATGCTGCTGCGCCATCAGATCAACCAGGTGATGCTGCTATTGACCCAGCACGGGGTCAGGCTGGCAGGATTGCTGGGTGTTTTGATATTGCTGTTAATCATCTGGAAGTTGCTGCAAAAACGCCGCTTTTTGCGCATGGCGGCAATGCGCCATGTCAGCCCGGAAGAGGTGCGGGCGTCGTTTGCCAGCGTATTGCCGATGCATATTCTGGATTTGCGCAATCCGGCCTTGATCGCCGTCACCGGCGAAATCGTACATGCCCACCCGAGCACCTATGAAGCCCTCACCGCCTCACTCGCCGACTTGCCGAAAGACTACCCGATCGTTACCCTGTGCGCTTGCCCGCAAGACGCTGGCGCGATTTCGGCAGCACGCCAGCTACAGGCGCTCGGTTATAGCAATGTGCATCCGGTACAGGGCG
>JBDLSU010000358.1:0-6141 GCA_039799405.1 Pseudomonadota bacterium
TGCCTGTGGGCTGGGTAGGCCCGGTACGCTGACCCAGGCAGGGCTGCCCGGCATTTTCCGCACCACCCCGGCTTGTTGTGTGCCCGCCCAAATTGATCCGTCGCTGGTTTGGGCCAGTGCATAAATGGTCGAATCCGGCAGCACGCCAGCTTGGCCCTCGCCTTGTCTCTGAACTGCTCTGTAGCCGCCAATCAGTCCCCGTTGCCGGTCAAAAATATCAATCCCGTTACCCTCGCTGCCAAAAATCAGGCGGCCATCGGCCAGTTCCAGCAAACTCCTCACATTGGCGTGGCTCAATCCATTTGGGCGTTTTGCGCTGTGCCGCAGTAAGCGCAGCAGGCTGTTGTTGTTGGCATTCATGCGCTGCAAACCGCCACCCCAGGTGCCCACCCAGAGCCAGCCAGAACGATCCAGTAACAAGGGTTTCAGTGTATCCGACGCCAAACTACCGGCAAGTTGCGAGTCATGGCGCAGGGTTTGCAGGATATGGCCGTCGGCTGCCGCAACCACCATGATGCCGCCACCCGCCGTTGCCAGCCAGATTTGATCTGTGTGTACCTGAGTAATTCTGGCAACCCAGGGGTGGCTCAGTTGTGCCAAAGGCAGCCAGTGTACCTGCGGCATTGAATCCGGCGGAGCGTCGCCCACCCAGCCCGCACCGTGTTCGCCAGTACCAAACCACAGTTTGCCATCCTGCGCCTCGAACAGGGTTTGCACACTCCTGCCTTTGACGATGGTTTCAAAGCTTTTACCGTCCGCAGCCAGCCGTTGCAAGCCGCTGCTGCTACCCACCCACAAGCGGCCTGCCTTGTCCAGCAACAGGCTGCGCAGCTTGTTATCCATCAGACTGCGTGGGTCAAGGCTGTGCCTGAAATGCTTAAAGTGCTTACTGCCAACGATCAGGTGATCCAGCCCCTGATCTGTGGCAATCCACATTCCGCCCCGCCCGTCAGGGGTCATGGCCCAAATTCCGCCGCCAGAGAGGCTCTCTGCTACCTTTTCATCGTGCCGAAAATGTTCAAAGCGAAGGGTGGCAGGGTCAAACACCGAAATGCCGTCGTTCATGGTACCAACCCAAAGTCGCCCGTCCTTTGTTGCCGCCAAAGAAAAAACAAAATCACCTGCCAGTGAGAACGGGTCACTGGGCTTGTGGCTAAACTTGCGGAAGCGGTAGCCGTCGTAGCGCACCAAGCCGGTTTGTGTGCCGATCCAGATCAGGCCACGCGCATCCTGCGCCAGTGCCGTGATGGTCTCGTTGTCTACGATTTCCCCATCGCGCAGGGTTTCAAATTCCGGTTCGGCGAAGGGGAAGTCAGGCGTTGCTGACCCAAGGGTGGCGGCCATTATCGCCAATGGCCACCAACTGGCAAGCAAAAAAAACAGCAAATGCACCTGCTTCAGGTTTGTTTTCATGATCGATTACCCTCACTCCAGGCCAAACTTCAGTTCAGTACGCCACCTCGATAGCCAAAGGCAAAATTCCTGACCAAGGTGCTGAATGTCACCGCCCGGACCATCCGGCGCGATACCACGGGGGCGTGTGGTGGGTGGTGGTGGGTGGCGGCAGAGATCAGCGGCCCGGCAGGTGTCGATGTCAACGCCATGGTGCCAGCAACTGATCCAGATTAACCATTGGCGGCAACACCGGCACTGGCAAGCTTTGCTGTTTTTTCAGCCGTAGCGCATTCAGGTGCGCCAGCAGGGCCTGATCGTCCGGAGCCAGCGCCAGCGCATCACTGGCGGCCAAAATCGCGTCATCCAGCCGCGCCAGCGCCTGTAACATGCCGCTTTTATGCGCATGGTAATGGGCATTGGTGGGGTCAAGTTCAAGCGCCGTCAGAATCGCCGCAAGCGACGCTTCGGTCTGACCATTACGCCATAACAAATTGCTGTGATAGCCCCAAAACCCATGGTTGTCGGTCACCAGTTGCATGACATGGCTGGAGGCGTTTAATGCTTCGCTGACCCGATCCAGATGGAGCAAACCGAGACTGAGCTGATAGTGCCATTCCGGATTGTCGGGCTCCAGCGCAATCGCCGTTTGCCAGGCGGCAATCGCCGCCTGATGCTTGCCCAATTGAGCCAGAATTGCTGCCTGACGCGCATGCAGCGAGCCGATCTGCGGATTAATTTGCAAGGCTTTTGCGGTAACACCCAGCGCAGTATTGCGCTTATTACGCTGTAACAGGGCGGTGCCCAGATGGAACAGATAGGCCACAGAACCCGCTTTGGCGCGGCGAAATGTCCAATCCCCGACCGCTGCCTGCGCCAACACCTGATGCTCCAGTTGCGCCAACAAACCCGCTTCCATCAGACAGGTGCCGGATGGCTCCCCGGCAAACGGCACGGTGATCAGCCTGAGCTTGCCATCCGGAATCAGTGCGCGCAATTTTTCAACCGCCTGCTGCCCGCTACTGTGCGGATCGTAGCAAATAAAGAAGGTACAGTCCTGACTCAGCGCAAAACCATCATCAACGCTAAATTGTGGAGAAATCAACAGCGCGCGCTGCGGATTAAACCAGCCGGAAAACGCCGCTGCCGCGTAAGCCCCCAACGCCGTACCATACGCAACGGTTTCCTGATATCGTCGCCGCAGTATCAGGTTCGCCAGCGCCTTGAGCAAGTTGGCAGGCACCGACTGAAACCAGTCTTCGTTATTGATTTTAAATGCCAGCACATCAAAGCCCTGTTGCAACAGGCGCACGCCCTGGTCCGGGTTGCCACTCAAATCGCCCCGCAATTGCGGCGAGAAAAGCAATGCCAGTTTTGCATGGGCAGCGGAAAAATATTCGACACAAACGGCGTCGGTCTGAAACAGAATACGGTTTGTCACGGTGAAGTCTCTTGTCAATTTTTTAAAAAAAAGGCATCTGGGGCGCATTAAAACATAATTAAGCGTCGATTCTTCCATCGTCATGCCGCGCCGGGTGCAGGCTTGGCGCTGCAGTGCCCA
Organism: Pseudomonadota bacterium; assembly: GCA_039799405.1. Lineage (GTDB taxonomy): Bacteria > Pseudomonadota > Gammaproteobacteria > Burkholderiales > Burkholderiaceae_D > CAMBDR01. Next base: position 2,954 of record JBDLSU010000358.1, read on the forward strand.
TCCGGGGTGCTATTGACCAACGACACCAGGCCGGATGTTGGTGTGATACCACAGGGCATCGGGCACATGAGCGACATCAGGCGCGCCACCGGCACCACACTATGACGGCAAATGGATAATGCCGCGCTTTAATGCCGTTACCACCGCCTCAGTGCGGTCTTGCGCATCAAGCTTTTCCATAATCGCATTCACATGCGCCTTGACGGTACGGAGCGAGACAAACATGCGATCGGCAATTTCCTGATTGCGCAAGCCCTGTGCCACCAGTTCAATCACCTGATGCTCACGCGCCGACAGGCCATGCGCATCAAAGGCTTCCAGTAAAGCGGCAATCCGGGGCGAAATCCAGCTACCGCCCGCATGCACGGTGCGCACCGCTTCCAGCACTTCGGTACCGGGCGAGCCCTTGAACAAAAATCCATTCGCGCCCGCCGCCAGGGCATTGCGCGCATCGGCATCGCCATCAAACGACGTGAGGGCGATCAACCCGGCCGTGGGGTGGGCGGCACGAATGGCGCGAATGGTGGCGTTACCGTCCTGGCCCGGCATGCGCAGATCGATCAGCGCAACATCCGGCTTCAAACGATCAAACAGTTGTACCGCACTCAAGCCGTCACCAGCCTGCCCGACAATGTGGAATTCGGGAGACTGGGCAAACAAAGCTTGCAAACCTTCCCGGACTATCGGGTGGTCATCGACCAGAAATACATTAATGGTTGCTGCGTCGCTCATAGAGAACCCGTCACAAGTAAATGCTGCCCTGATTTCAAACCCGATTCTACACCGGAAAACCCGGCTTGCCTGCCTGCCAGCCACCGCCAGTGCATCCGTGCCACAGCACCCGCACCGCGTCACTCCGGGAAAAACGGTATCGTGACCCGGATGCAAGTTCCCCGGTCATTACCAGAATCAATCTCAAAGCGGCCACCCAGTGCGGCAACCCGCTCCTGCATGCCCTGCAAACCAATGCCCGGCACCAGCGTCCCCGCAGCCGGGTCAAAGCCGCTGCCATCATCTTGCACGGTCAGGGTAATCCGGTGGCTTTCCCATGCCAGCAACAGCACGATCCGGCGGGCCTTGCCATGGCGCAGCGCATTGGTCACGCTTTCCTGGGCGATGCGGAACAAGGCCAGTTCGGTGTCGCCATTAAGTGGCACCACCGGCCCCTGTTGCTGCACTTCCAGCGCAATTGCGGTGCCGACCGTCAGACGCGGCAAATCGCGGCGCAGGGTTTCAACCAGATCAAATGCCGCCCGCTGCTTCTTTTTGGCACTGCGCAAGGCATTGAGCAACTGGCGCGTCTGCGCATGCCCTTCGCGCGCCAGTTCCATCGCCCGTTCCACATACGACAAGCTACCGGTTGTGCTCTGGCCCGGCAAGCTGCTCTGGTTTTGTTCACGCGCCAACACCATGCGCGCGGTATCGAGCTGCAGCAACACGCCGGTCATGGTTTGCGACAAATTATCGTGTAAATCGAGCGACAATTGCTGCCGTTCGGCCTGTATCAACTTGGCCTGGGTTTCCTGCAGATACGACAATGCGGCGGCCAGTTCCTGATGCGACTGGCCCAGATCGCGATGCGCGGTTGAATTGGACATGGCGATGGCGGTATAGCTGGCCAAAACCCGTAAAAATTCGATTTGATCATGGTTGTAGGCCCAGGCCCGGGCGCATTGCACACTCAGACAACCGATCACGCGCTGCTCTGCCAGCAGCGGCAGATACACCACGCTCTCCATCGGCTGGCCCGAAATCGGCGGCAAAATGGTATCGATATAATTGGCCAGTTCCTGCCGTCGTCCGGTAATCAGTTCGCGTCGTTCACGCACGCACCAGGCGGCCGGGCGATTGTGCTCGCTCACCGACAAGACCGAATTGGGCAAACGCTGCCCGTGTTCAATTTCATAGACATATTCGATCAGCTCGTTTTCGACCAGGGCAATCGCAAATACATCGGCGTCCAGCCGCGCCAGCACTTGCCGGTAGACCCGCTCGAAGGCTTGCTCCATATCCAGCGTGGCGGTCAGTTCCTGGCCGATTTTGCTCAGGTTCAAAATGTCGCTGGTACGCGCATCAATCAATTTCTGCAAGCCCTGTGCCTTCGCGCGCAGGCGTGCCACGCGCCAGCGAAATGCCGCGTACAACAAGCTGCCCGCCAGCAGCAGCGCCAACGCCCAGAACCAGCCGTTTTGCCACCATGCCGGTAGTACCTGTAGCTTGATGTGTAACTCATGCGGACTGAACTGCCCGAGCCGGTTGCTGCTGCGCACCTGCAGCGTGTATTGCCCCGGCCACAAATTGCCATAGGCAGCAATACGGTGCCCGGCATCGGTAGCAATCCAGTTTTTCTCATAGCCCAGCAAGCGATACTGATACTGGTTTTTCCTGGCTTCGTTAAAATCGAGCGCAGCAAATTCGATGGAAAAGTTGCGCTGCGCCGGATCCAGCGTCAGGCTCGCGCCAGTGGCAGGCACGGACCTGACCAAACCTGCAGGGGCCACCGCAGCACCATTGATTTTCAACTCGGTGACCACCAGTGGCGGGGCATAATCCTGCCCCCGGAACTGCGCCGGATCGATAATCGCCACGCCCTGGGTGCCGCCATACAACAGCAAGCCATCAGCGCTTGCCGCATACGAACCAATCCAACTGGTGCCAATATCCATGCCATCGGCCTGGGTCAGCGGCAGCATGCGCAAGCGGCCCGCTGCCCCGGCATGTAATTCGATCACCACTTCGGCCGTCCAGATCCGGCCCTGACGGTCTTCCATCAGGTTTTCTCCCAGCGATTTGGCGGGCTGGCCCAGCATGGCATTGATATGTTCGAACCGGGTCAATTTGTCATCATGGCTCAACAAGCGCTCCAGCCCCTTGTCGGTTGCCACCCATAAGCGCTCGTGGCTGTCAAACAACAAGCCACCAATAAAATCAGAAACCAGCCCATCCGGACGATTCGGTTCCGCCGCAATCGGGATCAAGCCTTTGCGCCCCGGCTGGTACAACCACAGGCCATTCTGGGTGCCGATCCAGATCCGGCCTTGCCGGTCTTCTGCCAGTGCATACACATACGCCTCCAGCGCCTTGCCCTGTTGGTCGGCCAGCACCTCAAACTGCCCCGGCCCGGCCCCGGTCTGAGCGGGACGCCAGCGCGCCACCCCGGCCCCGGTTCCGGCCCACACGCTGCCATC
>JBDLSU010000359.1:0-17550 GCA_039799405.1 Pseudomonadota bacterium
TACTGCGGCCAGCTTGTCGTTTCTCGGCATGGGGGCACAATCTCCCACGCCGGAATGGGGCGCGATGCTCAATGAAGCGCGCGCCGATATGGTGAATGCGCCGCATATTGCACTGTTTCCCAGCATTGCCATCTTCCTGACGGTGCTGGCGTTTAATTTGATGGGGGACGGTTTGCGCGACGCACTCGACCCCAAAATTGATCAGCAATAAGCAAGCGCAATCCTGACATCATGCCAGCGCGCCAGCCCGTCAACTCGCCCCTTGCCGCACCAGCAGCAGACCAGCGGACGGCGCGCCGGTTTGGTTTTCAGCGCTTTCAAACCCGCTTGCTGGCGGTGATGTTGCTGTTGATTCTGGGCCTGCAGGTGCTGGTGTTTGCCACCATTTCCAGCGCCGCCAACCGCAATGCGCGCCAGGCCAGCGAAGAAGCGCTGCAACTGACGGCACGCTCGATGCAATCGATTATGGCTACCCGCGAAACCAGTTTGCGCAAATACGCGCGCCTGCTGGCCAGTGATTATGCTTTCAAGGATCTGGTGAGCGAGGGCCATGGTGAAACCGTGTTGTCGGCATTCCAGAGTTACCAGCGCCGCCTGGGGGCCGATTCGATGGTGCTGCTGGACTTGCAGGGCAAGGTGCTGGCCGATACGCTGGCACAGCAACAGCCGGATTATGGTGCGCTATTACAGGCCGCGCGCGCCAATGAGCAGCAAAACGGGATTGCCGAAAGCTCGGGCGTGGTGCTGGTGGGCCAGCAAGCTTACCAGATGGTGTTGGTGCCGTTGAATGCACCGCAGCAGGTGGCCTGGGTAGGGATTGGTTTTGCCTTGACCGACGCGGTAGCGCAAGAGCTGGAACAACAAACCCATACCCAGGTGACGCTGGTATGGCATACCGACAAAGTGCGCTTTGGCCGCAAAGTGCTGGCGTCCACCCTGCCAGCCGAACAACGCCAGCCCTTCCCGCTGAAAGCGCTGCTGGGTGCCACCAGTTCTTACCCGATGCAATTGCTGGAGCACGAATACCTGACGCTGACCTTGCCACTCAATCGCACCGGTGATTATGTCTTGAGCGCGGTATTGCAGCGTTCGATGGATGAAGCGCTGGCCGGGTTTCGCACCCTGCGCTGGCAATTGCTGGCGGTGTTTGGCTTTTCTACCCTGCTGGCCACGCTGGCAGGCAGTGTGATTGCCCGGCGGGTGACCCGCCCCCTGCACAAGCTGGCGCAGGCAGCGGAACAAATCCGCGCCGGGCATTACACTTTGCTGCAGCAGTCGCCGCAAAGCCAGGGTCAGGGCGATGAATTTACCGCGCTCGGCCAGACCTTCAACAATATGGTGCGCGGCCTGCAAGAACGCGACCAGGTGCGCTCTTTGCTGGGCAAGGTGGTCTCGCCTGCGGTGGCGCAGGAATTATTGTCACGCCAGATTGAACTGGGCGGTGAAGAGCGCGAAGTAAGCTTGCTGTTTTCCGACATTCGCGATTTCACTACTCTGGTGGAACGGCGTCAACCGGCCGAAGTGCTGCGCATGCTCAACACCTATTTCAGCCGCATGAGTGAAATAATCGATAGCCAACAAGGCGTGGTGGATAAATACATTGGCGACGCCATCATGGCGCTGTACGGTGCCCCGGTTAGCGCACCGGACGACCCCGACCGCGCCCTGACCAGCGCACTGGCAATGGTGACGGCCATGCCGGAATTAAACCGCATCTTTACCGCCCAGGGCTGGCCCGTTTTAAGCATCGGCATTGGCATTCACAGCGGGGTGGTGGTGGCGGGTAATGTTGGCTCCAGCACCCGCCTCAACTACACGGTGTTGGGCGACAGCGTGAACCTGGCCGCGCGGCTGGAGAGTTTATGCAAAAAATATCAGGTATCGGTGGTAGTGAGCGAAGCCTGTGTGATGCGCTGCCCGCAGTTTGCCTTTCGCGAACTGGACCGGGTGCGGGTCAAGGGCAAACGCCAGGCCGTGAGTATTTACCAGTTGGTCGGCCGGGCCGATGAATTGGGTACTGCACAGCAAGCGCTGCTGCGCCAGCACGATGCGGCTTTGCGTGCTTACCGCCATGCCGAATTTGACAGCGCACTGGCACAATTTTTGGCGCTGCCGCAGGATGCCGTGAGTGAAATGTACCGTGGCCGTTGCGCCCGTTTTTTAAAGCATCCACCCGACCCGGATTGGGATGCCATTGAAACACTGGATGAAAAATAGGACGACAGCCAACTCAGGCAATCAATACAAAGCGGGTACGAATTTTTTCCAGCATCGCATCGAGCAGTTCCGCCATGATTTTTTCGATTATGGCCGGGTCACTCAAGGCCACCCCATCAAGTTTCAGTTCCAACTCACCACTGCGGACAGGCTCACCCGCCAGCAGTGCCACAATCTGGCTGCGGCTGTGCTGACCATCCAGATAACGCAAGGCAAGCCGCTCAAACGGTTCAATTGCCAGCGCTTCATTCGCCAGCGTGGTGACCCATCTGGCTTGCGGGTTTTGCACCTGCAGGCGCACCAGGCTACTGACGCAAGGGGTAGCGCTGATGGTATTGACAGCGGGCACCGGCGCAGCACTGACCCGCAAAATACCTTTGAATAACAATGTCAACAGCAAAGAGGTGACTTCATGCTGCAATTGCGCCGGGGCCAGCCCGGGCAAGCTGCTCTGCACACTTTGCAGCAAGCTATCGACGGCAATTTCCCGCCCCGCCTGACCGACAAAGGCGAACATCACGGCTTTCATCAAGGCGTTGCCAGCATTGATCGATGCCCCCGAAACCCCGGTCACCTGAAATGGCACCATGCTGCTGTCGTCATGCAAATCAATCTGTTCGGGCCGGACCGGGGTAGTCAGTGGCAAGTTCAGGTACAACTTGTCCATCACGCTGGGAGTGACCGTGCGGTTAAGCGGAATATGCTCATGGCACAGCAAGGAACAGCGAAAGCGCCGGTTTTGAATGAAATCCATATATTGCTCGATACGCACAATATCGCCAATTTCCAACAGTCTGGCATTGGTTTCGGCCGGTAAATTGCCGGTGTACATGCTATGCAAATGGGTATCGCCCAGATAACCCAGGCCCCTGGCTTTGGCCTGCTGCATAAACTCGTGAAAATAGAAAGGCTTATTTTCACCATGCAAATATTCGTGCAACAAATAGCTTTCGGGCTTGCTTTGCAAATTGGCGGCTTCTTGCTGCATAAAGCGGCTGTATGGGTCGTCATAATCGGCCAGTGCGTCGCGCACAAAGTTCAGGCACAGCTTGGCTTGTTCGACTTTGTCACCAATGCTGGCAAAGCCTGCGGCATGAAATTGCATCAGCTCGCGCACCGTCGCCATATTGTTCCAGCCGGGCAAGGTGTTATAGCTGATGAAGGCAATGCCATTTTGGCTTAAATTGTTTTTGGCAATAGCCATGATCTTGTCGCGCACTTCGGCCGGTACCCAGGAAAACACGCCATGGCAAATGATGTAGTCAAAGTGCCCGAAGGCATCATCGATATCCATGATCGACATGGCTTTCAACTGCAAATTCTGCAGCCCCAGCGCCGCCACCTGGGCTTGCCCCTGCTCAATTTGCACGCCCGACAAATCGATGCCCAGACTGAATGACTGCGGATACAGGGCAGCAAAACCCAACAAACTGCCACCGGCGGCCGAACCCAGTTCCAGCACCCGCGCCGTTGCCAGCGCAGGCGGCGTCATGCCGAAGATGATGCCAACCGCGCGCAAATGTTCGGGCCGGGTATAAAAGAAGGGATAGCTCTCGTAGGGCGATTGATCGTAGCTGTTGGTTTCGGAAAGGGATTGCGGCATGGGTTAACTCAGATGAACAAAAAGTGGGCAAATTTACCTGGTATTGGCGATAAGAACGATGGAAAATTATTTTTAATTTGCCATTATCCCATATTTTGCAGCGAAACCATTGCCCGGATCAAAACGCTGCTTGCACCACAAATGTGCATTGACTCCGGCGTATCGTTGCGTTCAAACAACGTGAAATCCGGGCGATTTCACCCTGGCTTACCGCTGGCTGAATCGACATGCAACAGGCCAGGCCATGAAAATGCCTGATTTTGCCCTGCCAGCGTTTGCAATGCGGTTTTTTTGTTAGACTTGAAAACCGACAAGCGCACGAATCGTCTTGCCGCCATTGGTTTTTTTGGTGCTCATCAATCCTTCTTCAAGGTGCTCATATGAAAACAATATTCACCCGCATGATATTTGGCTTGTTCGCGTTGGCATTTTTCACAAGCGCCCAGTGCGCTGACAAAGGTACGGCAGATGAAGCGGTGGCGCTGGCCAAAAAAGCGGTGGAAGCCATTAAAAAAGACGGTCAGGAAAAAGCTTTTGCCCAGTTTAACGACCCCAAGGGGGCGTTTGTCAAAGGTGATTTATACGTCATGTCTTACGATATGGAAGGCAATAACAAGGCGCACGGCGGCAATGCCAAATTGATCGGCAAGAACCTGATCGATATCAAGGATAAAAATGGCGTGTTCATCGTGCAAGAACTGATCAAAACCGCCAAAAGCCCGGCGGGCAAAGGCTGGGTGGATTATGTCTGGGTCAATACCGTGACCAAGGCGATTGAACCGAAATCCACCTATGTCGAGAAAGTTGGCGACGTTCTGGTTGGTGTCGGCATTTACAAATAATTTGCCGACGCATTTTCCGCACAGTTGATGCCGCCCCCAATCTCGCCCGTGCATCGGCTGTGCCACCAATTTTGGGAAATACCGCTATGGGTAGCAACTTACGAATCGGCGCACGCCTGAATCTGGGATTCGGCATTATTCTGGCACTGCTGGTAGCGGTGCTGGTTACCGACAACATCATCAGCAGCAAAAACCGCAGCGATCTGTTCAAAGGGATTGAAGCGGCCAACCTGAAGCTGGAACTCACCACCAAAATGAAGGCGGCGCAACTGGAAGGCGTGGTGTCGATTCGCTCAATTGGCCTGTACACCGAAGTCAAGCGCATGAACAAGGAAGAGGCGGCACTCAAGGCACATCGCAAGGCCTTTGTCGAAGCGCGTGACAAATTGAAGGCAATGGGCGTGACGGAACAGGCGAAAAAACACTTCGCCAATATCGAAAAGCTCGACAAGGAACTGGAAGCACCGATTGGCGAAGCGATTACCTATGCGCTGTCATTCAATACCGAAGCGGTTGCCAACGTCATTTCTACCCGAACCGACCCGATCTACCGCCAGATGCTGTTGGAAATCAACGCGCTGGTAGATTTACAAAAAGCCGAAGAGCGCCGTATGCTGGATGCGGCGGTATCGTCCGGCCAGCAACTGATGTGGATTATTTCCCTGATCGGGCTGGCGGCGGTGATTATCGGGATTATTTTCTCGCGCCTGATTACCCGCTCGATTACCCTGCCACTCAATGATGCGGTGGACATTGCCAAACGCGTGGCGGCAGGTGACCTCACCAGCGTGGTGCCGGTATGCTCACGCGATGAAACCGGCGAACTGATGCAGGCGCTTAAAAGCATGAGCGAGAGCCTGGTGCGCATCGTCGGTCAGGTGCGCCAGAGTACCCAGACCATCGTTGGCATCTCACGCCAGATTGCGGCCGGCGACATGGATTTGTCGGCCCGCACCGAAGCCGAATCCAGTTCGCTGGAGCAAACCGCCTCGGCCATGGAACAGCTTACTTCCACCGTGCAACAAAATGCCGACAATGCCGAGCAAGCCAATCAATTGGCGGCGTCTGCCTCACTGATTGCCGAAAAAGGTGGCACCGTGGTGCATGCGGTGGTGGAAACCATGGATTCGATCAATACCTCATCGAAAAAAATCGTCGATATTATCAGCGTGATCGACGGCATTGCGTTCCAGACCAATATTCTGGCCTTGAATGCCGCAGTGGAAGCAGCACGCGCCGGTGAACAAGGGCGCGGTTTTGCGGTGGTGGCAAGTGAAGTGCGCAACCTGGCCCAGCGCAGCGCTGCGGCGGCCAAGGAAATCAAACACCTGATTGCCGATTCGGTGGATAAGGTTGATGGCGGCATGAAACTGGTGTCGCAAGCCGGTGCCACCATGAGCGAAGTGGTGGACAGCGTGAAACGCGTCACTGACATCATGAGTGAAATTACCACCGCCAGCAAGGAACAAAGCTCGGGCATTGAAGAAGTCAATGGCGCGATTGCACAAATGGATGAAGTGACCCAACAAAACGCACGCCTGGTGGAAGAAGCGCTGAAAGAAGTGGAAATGCTGCAAACCCAGGCCGACGGGCTGGAAGAAGTGGTGAGTATTTTCAAATTGAATGATGGTGCCCGCCCATCAGCAGTTTCGATCCCGGTGCGCCAGGCCACTGCCCCGGTTCCGGTCATTTCCGCCCCCGCCACCCGGCGCGCAGCAGCCAAAGCGGCGCAAAAAGCAGCACAAAAAACCACGCCCAAACCGGCAGCCAAGGCCAGCAGCAACGATGGCTGGGAAGAGTTTTAAGGGCGATTTACGATGGATTGGTAATGCCGTATTTCTTCAGCTTGAGCGCCATCATGGTGTGCGACATATTCACCTGCGCCGCCAACTTGCGTGAGGACGGAAAGTGCGGATACAAGCGCAGCAGCAGTTCCCGCTCAAATTGCGCTACCGCCTGTTCCCAGTCATTGCATTCGGGCGTCAAAGCAGGCTGAAGCAATTCAGCCGCCCCGGGCCAGGCAGGCTGGTTGGTATGCTGCTTGGTTGGCTGACCCGGCATAGCGATGCCCGGCCTGGCGAGGCCCGGCATAGCGATGCCCGAATTGCTTACAACCAAATCCAGATCATCAACTTCCAGCCACAAATTATCCGACATGGTAATGGCGCGAAAAATCACATTTTGCAATTGCCGCACATTGCCGGGCCAGGGATAGGCTTGCAATGCCGCCTGGGCCGCACTGCTCAGGCGCGACAAGGGCTTTTGCGCTTGCTGGCAGGCGCGTTCGATAAAGTGCCGGGTCAAGAGTGGAATGTCGTCCAGCCGCTCGCGCAGGGCCGGTAAATTCAGTTGCAACACATTCAGGCGGTAAAACAAATCTTCGCGAAAACTGCCGTCCATCACCATTTTTTCCAGATTGCGATGGGTGGCGCTGATGATGCGCACATTGACCTTGATTTCACGATCCCCACCAATGCGGCGGAATTTGCCATCGTTTAAGAAACGCAGCAATTTGGCTTGCAAATACAGCGACATTTCACCGATTTCATCCAGAAACACGCTGCCGCCATCGGCCATTTCAATCAGGCCCGGTTTGCCACCGCGTTGCGCACCGCTGAAAGCCCCGGTGGTATAGCCGAATAATTCGCTTTCGGCCAGGCTTTCGGGCAAGGCCGCACAGTTAAGCGCCAGAAATGGCGCATTGGCGCGGTTGCTGGCGGCGTGGCAGGCTTGCGCCACCAGTTCTTTACCGGTGCCGGTTTCGCCGATGATCAACAAAGGCGCGTCCACCTGCGCCACCCTGAGCGCGCGCGCTTTCAGCGCCAGCACTGCGGGTGATTGGCCGATGATGGCGGCAAAGCCGGAATCAGCAAATTGTTGTAGCGCGTGGATGCGCCCCCCCAGGCGCTGCGGCGCATGCAGTGTCAACACGGCACCGACCGTGGAAGACACGTTGTCGCTACGGCGGTTTTCGCTCACTGGCGTGACTTCCAGCAAATACGGTTTGCCCTGCACGCTCACTTCATGCACTGGCACCCCGGCCCCGGCGGGCTGGCCCAGCCAGTCCGGCTGGCGGCTGGCTTCATCCAGCAATTGCGACCAATGGCAGCCTTCCAGCGCGCGGTTACCGCAGGCATGTTCCGCAGCCGGGTTAGCGACCACCACCCGGCCACCGGCATCGAGTGCGAATACCGGATCGGCCATGGCGGCCAGCAAGGCATCCAGATGCAAGCGCCGCCGCGTGCCGGGCAACACATCCACCACCTGCAAGGCATGCACGCCAGTAACGCCAAACAGCGCACGCTGCAGCGCAGGCACGGCGTCGAGGTTTAATTCGGGAATATCAATAAACACATGCGGCGGATCGACTTCCATCGCCACCACATTCATTTGGCGTCCGGCCAGCACCGCCAGAATTTCATGGGCGATGCCAACCCGGTCAATAAATTGAACGTCGATGCGCATGGGGTGGCAATCGCCCTGGCAGGATGGCTTACAGACGCGGCTGCAACACCGGCAACACGACCGGGCTACGGCTGCTGCCGCGATAGCGATTCATGTACAAGCCATCGGTATCAATTTCGGGCTGGCGACCGGACACCAGGTCAGCCAGCACCCGGCCCGAACCGCAGGCCATGGTCCAGCCCAGTGTGCCGTGGCCGGTATTGAGGAACAGGTTTTGATACGGGGTGGGGCCAAGAATCGGCGTGCTGTCCGGCGTCATCGGGCGCAAGCCGCACCAGAATTCGGCCTTGCTGGTATCCCCCCCGGTGGGGAAAATTTCATTCACGGTCTTGATCAACATGTCGCGCCGTTTGGGACGCAGGCGCAAATCGTAGCCGGTAATTTCAGCCGTACCGCCAACCCGGATGCGGTCACCCAGACGGGTCAGCGCCACTTTATTGGTATCATCCAAAATGGTGGACTCGGGCGCGCCGCTGGGGTCGGTAATGGGCAGGGTAATGGAATAACCTTTCATCGGGTAGACCGGAATCTTCATACCCAACTGGCGCGCCATCAAGGACGAATAACTGCCCAGTGCCATTACGAAACTGTCAGCCTGGCGCACACCCGCGCTGGTGCGCACCGCCGCAATGCGCTCGCCTTGCTGCTCCAATCCCTCAATTTGCACCCCGTATTCAAATTTCACGCCATTGGCTTCGGCCATTTTGGCCAGTGCCTGGGTAAATTTAAAACAATCGCCGGTTTCATCGCCCGGCAACAGCATACCGCCCGCCACCATGTTTTGCACCCGCGCCAGCGCTGGTTCTTGCCGGATACAGCCCGCGCGGTCCAAAATCTGGTGCGGCACGTTGAATTGCTTGAGAATCTCACTGTCAGTGCCAACCGCGTCGAGTTGCTGCCGGGTGCGAAACAGTTGCAGCGTACCCTGGGTGCGCTCGTCATAACTGATGCCGGTAGCGGCACGCAAATCACGCATGCAATCGCGGCTGTATTCGGCCAGGCGTACCATGCGTGCCTTGTTGATCTGGTAGCTGGTTTTATTGCAGTTGAGCAGCATTTGCAGCAGCCAGGAATACATCACCGGATCCAACGAGGGCCGGATCACCAGCGGTGCATGGGTCATAAACAGCCATTTCAAAGCCTTGAGCGGAATGCCGGGTGCGGCCCAGGGCGAGGAATAGCCGGGCGAAATTTCACCGGCATTGGCAAAACTGGTTTCCAGCGCCGGGCCGGGTTGGCGCTCCAGCACCGTCACCTGGTGCCCGGCCTGCGCCAGATAATAGGCGGTAGTGGTACCGATAACGCCGCTGCCCAGTACGATGACTTTCATGCTTGCTCCCGACTCAAGACGTGGTTGATTGGTGGTTTGATTGCTTGCTTTGATCCAGCCACTGCAACAGCGGGATCGTGGCGGGCAATAATGGCTGCAAATCAATCTGGCCCTGCCAGGCAAAAGCCTGCCCTTCCAGACTTTGCGGCTCGCCCAGCCATTCGCGGCAAATGTAAAAATGCAGGTGTACATGGGCATGTGGATACACATGGGCGACACCACACCAGGGCTCGGCTTGCAGAATTTGCACACCCATTTCTTCCAGCAATTCGCGCTTCAAGGCGTCCAGGATCGCCTCCCCGGCTTCGACTTTACCACCGGGGAATTCCCAATAGCCAGCGTAAGGCTTGCCTTCCGGGCGTTGCCCCAGCAAGACTTCGCCATTGGGGCGCATCAATATCGCGACCGCAACATCAATCGGGGCGGCACTGGTCATGGCGGCATCCGGCGTACTCATTGCTCGTCCTGCAGCAACTGTTGCCCGGCCCAGTCCTTGGCAAATTGAAACGCTACCCGGCCCGAGCGCGAACCGCGTTGCAAGGCCCAGCGCAAGGCTTCGGCGCGTGCCGCATCGCCTTCCTGCATGCCATCCTGGCAGCCAAAATGGCGCAACCAATGGCTGACGATATCGAGGTAATCATCTTGCTTGAAGGGGTAAAAAGTGAGCCACAGGCCAAAGCGCTCGGACAGTGAGATTTTTTCTTCCACCGTTTCGCCGGGGTGCAAATCGCCATCATCGTCGTGGGTGTAACTGGCGTTGTCGCGCTGCGATTCCGGCATCAGGTGGCGGCGGTTGGAACTGGCGTAAATCAGGACGTTATTCGATGCGGTAGCGATCGAGCCATCGAGTACCACTTTCAACGCCTTGTAGCCGGGTTCGCCACTTTCAAACGACAGATCATCGCAGAAAATAATGAAGCGCTCGGGCCGATCAGCCAGCAATTCCACCATGTCGGGCAAATCGACCAGATCGGCTTTGTCTACTTCAATCAGGCGCAAGCCTTGCGCGGCAAATTGCTGCAAACAGGCTTTGATCAGCGACGATTTGCCCGTGCCGCGCGCGCCCGTCAGCAGCACATTATTGGCCGGGCGACCGCTGACAAACTGGCGGGTATTGCGCTCGATTTGCTCGCGCTGGGCATCGACATGCTGCAGATCTGCAAAATTGAGTGTGGCCGGATGGCGCACCGGGCGCAGCACCCCACCCTTGCGCCAGCGCCAGGCGGTGGCGGCGTTCCAGTCGATATGGGCCGCATCCGCTGCCGGGGCGGGTAATAACTGTTCAACCCGCGCCAGCACCTGGTTGGCGCGTTGCAGCAGTTGGGCCAGGGAATACTCCACCGAATTTTCCCGGGCAGCTTGCGCCGGATTCTCTGCCATGGTCACGCCTGACTCAGGAGCGGTAGTCGGCATTGATCGACACGTAATCGTGCGACAGATCACAAGTCCAGATGGTGGCGGCCGCTTCGCCGCGTGCCAGCAAGACGCGCACGGTGATTTCGCTTTGCTGCATCACACGCTGGCCATCTTCTTCCTTGTAGTCCGGGTGACGGCCACCGTTTTTGGCTACCCAAACGCCGTCCAGATACAAATTCAGTTGGCTGACATCCAGATCATCAATCCCGGCATAACCAATCGCTGCCAGAATCCGGCCCAGGTTCGGGTCGGAGGCAAAAAACGCGGTTTTGACCAGCGGAGAATGGCCGATGGCATACGCCACCTTGCGGCATTCTTCCACGCTGGCACCCTGCTCGACTTGCACGGTAATGAACTTGGTGGCCCCTTCGCCGTCGCGAATAATCATTTGCGCCAGCGTGCGCGCCAGCTCCACCACGGCCGCTTCCAGCAGCGCATATTGTTCCGATTCAATACTGCTGATGTGCAAGGGCGATGCGCCACTGGCGATCAAAATGAAGGAATCGTTGGTGGAGGTATCGCCATCGATGGTAATGCTGTTAAACGATTGATCGGCGGCCACTTTGACCAGGTGCTGCAGCACCGGCGTATCGACTTTGGCATCCATTGCCAGATAGCCCAGCATGGTGGCCATATTCGGCTTGATCATGCCTGCGCCCTTGCTGATGCCGGTCAGGGTGATGGTATGGCCGTCGATAGTGACGCTGCGCGAAGCCGCCTTGGGCTGGGTGTCGGTGGTCATGATGGCGTGCGCAGCGGCAAACCAGTTATCTTCTTTCAAATTAGCCACTGCGGCGGGCAAACCGGCCTTGACTTTTTCCAGCGGCAACGGTTCCAGAATCACACCAGTGGAAAACGGCAATACTTGCTCTGGCGCACAACCCAGCAAAGCGGCAACGCTGGCGCAGCTTGCTTCCGCTGCAGCCAACCCGGGCGCACCCGTACCCGCATTGGCATTACCGGTATTGACGACCAGCGCGCAGATTGCCTGGCCGCTGGCCAGATGGCGTTGGCACAATTGCACCGGTGCAGCGCAAAAACGGTTGCGGGTAAATACCCCTGCTACCGTGGCCGAAGGTGCCAGCCGCATGACCAATAAATCCTTGCGATTGGGCTTTTTGATGCCTGCTTCAGCAAAGCCCAGTTCAACACCCGGTACCGGGCGCAATTGGTCAGCAACAGGAAGGGGGAGATTAACGGCCATGGCAGCGTCCTTGTTACGTGGAAAAGAGCCGTCATTGTACCGTTTTTAGGTGAAAAAACAGCATTTTCAAGTCTGAACGGCCAATTTGCGAAGGTCTTAATATATCACGGATATACCCGAATTCCTGACATGGTTTTCACTCCGCCCCGCTGCAAATCGCTTGCCACCATCAGGCGCGCATCGCAACGACTGGCACAGCCCAGTATAAAAATCACTTATTCGCCCTCAAACCTTCTCATATAGCAAATAAAAAACTGCTTCGCCAGCAAAAATCACAAAAAATACTTGCACACCAGAGCCAAGCAAAGGATAATGCGCCTCAGGATTTTGAATCTATCTCAAGCCACATCAACCAGATCATTGCCCATTTAGAGGCAGTACAATTTCAGCACTTTTCCTGTTTAACTTCTTTTTTGGGAATTCACGCATGACGTTTTCACTACGTTCAATTTTGGCTTCACTGTTTGCCGCAAGCACGCTGATGGCAGCACCTGCGATGGCACTGGATACCGCCAGCATCAGTTGCAGCGCATCGGGCACCACAACCAGCCAACCCGGCTATGTTTCCTGCCTGGGTTCTTTCGTCGGCAATATGGATAACCAGCTCACTGGCAACAATGGCATTTTTGCCGCCATCGCCAATGGTTTCCAACTCAATACCAATCAATACTTTTCCAGCGAACGCTTCAATACCGCAGGCAATCCGTTTGCGCAAAACGAAGGCAATAACGACGACGGCATTTTGAATTTCGACCACGCCCAAACCGGCAAATTCGTTGTCGGCATCAAGCAAGCCAATGGGTTTTCGCTGTATTTGTTCGATGCCACCCGTATTGTGGGCGGCTTGAACCAGATCGCGATTGATTCCAACGGCGTGCAGCGCAACGGCGGCCGCGTTATTTCGCACGCTGGCTTCTTTGGCTCGCCAACCAGCGCCGTACCAGAACCAGAAACCTATGGCATGCTGCTTGCCGGTCTGGGTGCATTGGCATTTGTCGCACGTCGCAAGCAAGCAAAAAAGCTCGCATAATCGCTTAATTTGAGATTTATGCCGCTTAAGTTCCGACAAAGTCCTGAAAAAAGCCCGCTTAAATTTGCGGGCTTTTTTTATTCCGTTTTGCGCAAAAAAATCTGACCTTCGCGAAAAACCACGCCGGCTTTATTTGATGCTAAAACGCGACCATTTGTCAGATGCTTTTGCTCGCTCACTGCAAACCAGCATAGCCACAGGATGATGATACGAACAAGCTCAATAAACCGCGCAAAACCTACCCTCAAAATCCGGATATGAATGCATTTACGTAACGAAAAGCACCCGACAAGTAGTCTGACACAGGGGGTACAGTCGTCGGTGTTCCTACATCAGCCTTGATTCCTGAGAAGTAACCGCGAGCTTGTAACGCAACGCCTTTTGCACCCTGTGGGTTTAGCCCAGCAGCCCGTAATGATTTAAATGCAAAACACTCTCATCATCAAGCGCGCTATTGAATGGGGCACAAATTGGCAATTTATTGCATAAAATATAAGTGTGATTATGGCTGATCTAATATCATATTTTTCAAATGTTGTCCATCGTGAATTATTGCCAAACTGTGCGAATTCTTGCAGACTCACATCATTCTGATATCTGAAATTAAGATGTCAAAATTTCCATTGTGATCTTCTTTTACTGCACATATCAATGTTAAATCACCTGGCTGGTTATTAAACCACAACTCAAATTCTAGAATCCATGTGGCCTTTGCTGACTCAGCCCACTTTATCGATTGAGGA
Source organism: Pseudomonadota bacterium (assembly GCA_039799405.1). Classification (GTDB taxonomy): domain Bacteria; phylum Pseudomonadota; class Gammaproteobacteria; order Burkholderiales; family Burkholderiaceae_D; genus CAMBDR01. The sequence continues at coordinate 13,851 of JBDLSU010000359.1, forward strand.
TAAATGCTTTGCTTTGCGAAAGCATCTGCCGGTGGCATTGTCAATTTCACCTGATTAATTCCATCGCCGAATTCATAACTTTCAATTGCATCTTTTATGCTTTCGGCACCCACACTCTTATCCAAAAGAAAATTTCCAGCAGTCCCAAAGTCTCGATTAACGAGCAAGGAAATCAGCGATGACAGTTTGGATTCAATAATTTTATCGTTCATTTAATAGATTTAGTAACGACGAGGATTTCTCGTGATTGCGCGGCCAATGGAGAATTGTGACTGCACTATATGCAGCATAGATCAAGCCTGCCTGTTGAATCAGTCTGTTGCGTTAGAGAAATACCAAATCAAAAACTCATTGAACGTCTTCCACCGTGCAGAAACTTTACCAGCCAAAAAATCTTGATACTGACCAAGATCAAAATCATAGACTGCTTGGTCGTCGGTATTGTATAGATACATGCCTTCGCTTTCATCCGAAGTTAACGCCAAAAATTTTTCTGGCAATTGATATCTGTCACGCACATATTCAGTTTGATCTGGAATTGCAGGGGTGGCCGGGCCATCAATGTCAAGTAGCTCTGCAACCGGACGTGGGCTAATAAAGCCACCTTGGTATTTGTGGTAAAACTCGCCAAATTCTGACGACGCCGGGACGCCAAGCTGCCGCAATATGGACATTGCTCTCTGGGGATCGTAGCGAAAAATATCACCTGTATCTTTTGCCAAATAAGTCTCTACAACAATTGGAATCATTCACAACCTCCACTTCGTATTCGTTGTTCTGCTGCGGCCCTATCTTTCCAATATTGCTCACGATCCTTGTCAAAATTGGGCCTATCCACGGGGAAATCCGGATTTTTGGAGTTTCCATAGGGATGCATGGATTCTCTCCCTCTTCCTGTCACAGCACGGTGGGTGCTGGTTGTAACTTCAAATAGGGGGCCGATTGACTGCTGCCTGGAATGGTGTAATTGCAGTTACTGCGGCACACCATTTTTCATCAGATATGGCGCGCCCCCTTCAGATGCTCGTTGTAGGTTGGTCTTTCCTTTGACCATGAGATTCCAGTCGATTTTTTGCTGAAATACCGTGTATTTTAGCCCAGTTCCTTTACTGCATGGCCCTCAAGATGTTTTTGTAAACCGATTTAGCCCAAGCGGATCAATCCATCCATTTGGATTAGGCGCATACTGATAGAAGTTCTCACCACCTAACAAGCCAATCGGGTCTTGCGTTATAAACCGCGCCGTCTCGGGGTCGTAATACCGATGCCGGTTGTAATGCAACCCGCTCTCATCATCAAAATACTGCCCCTGAAACCGCAGTGGCTGTCTGACCTGCTCGGCCCCTAATTCCCACACTTCGCCCCAGGCTTTGTACTTGGCCGACCACACCGTAATGCCATCGGTATCAAACAATTCCAGCGGCGTACCCAGATGATCAACCTGGTAATAGTGGCGTTGATCCTGGTGCGCGTTTGCCTGTGCCTCTTGCTTGCGCTGTTGGCGCAATGCCTGATGGCGGCGTTCGCCGTGAAAGTTTTCCCAATCGATCACATAGGTATGGTGGTTGCATTGCCATCACTTTCAATGACAAGTGGAGGACACCGGAAATCAAAATGAATGCCAGCTTTTTTCATTTTTCCAATTAAATCATCAGCCATTTCAGTTGACGACAAATATTCTAATGCAAAAATATTCCCTACCTTCAGCGGTAATCCATTATGAGCACAAATTTTTATTGCATAATTTTCATCCTTTATGCCATATTCATCCGGAAATTTAGCAATTAACGACTCCAAATTCTCTGGTACACCAATTAACGATACATGAGCATCATATGAATCGGTTAAATTTCCATATAAATCATCAAAGTCAATTTCATAGCCTGGATATTCATCAAATCTGGTGGTTTTATGATTATTGAGATCGATCATTAAAACTTCACCAATAATTCTGCTTGTTTCATCAAGTGAAACATCAGGTTTAATCCATGCTTTAAAACAAACCATATACGCCCTTTCCGGCAAGTACCTCAATTTTTTATGACTTTGGAAAATCCTTTAATGTTTGCAAAGTCATTAGTAGATTTTTGTGGCTAAAATTAAAATCTTTATATGCTGGACCATCGGGTTGAAGGTTATTCAATGGATCTGAAAAAAAATCGGATATGGCAGAAGCTATCGCATTCAGGATATTAAATAGAGACACAGGACCATACGATTTTTTATTATGGGAAACATCAATTCCTTTCTTCGAAGCTTTGAAATTAATAATAAATGACGAATCAATGGCAACAAACTCAAATTGTTTTGCACCAGAATAAATTTTTAGCAGTCCGTCAATTAATTCCGAGATAGAAAGAAATATCATATTTGAATAACGAGGATTGCCACAGGATGTAACTATCTGATTTGAAAAATCAAATTCAATATCTCCCATATCAAAATCAGTTGCCAATTCATGTGAATTATTACGGTAAATTTTAATTTTCAACATTTTATTCACTCCGAACTGGAAAGACGGTAATTGTTCGATTGTTGTCGCTGGAATCGAATACACCACGAACACGATCACGCTTGCCATTAACCTTAATACGTTTCTCAAAAATTTGAACCGTTTTCTTAGAATCAGTTTTTCTCTGTCCCTTTTTCACCAGTAATTCACATGCACATTGAATTTGATCTTGTGTAGTTCCTGGTGCAAATAAATCCCCTTGGCCGTTTGTTGTATTCGTACCAGAAATGTGTCGCTCGTCAATATGTTGCCAGCCTTCTTTTGAGTTCCCTGGTGGAATCCATGGTTTGGGCTCTTTCCGTCCAGCCAATCCAAGTGGATCAGCCCAGCCAACTGGATTGGCTACAAATTGATATAGGTTTTCACCACCTGCTAGAAGTATCGGGTCTTGCGTAATAAACCGCGCCGTCTCCGGGTCGTAATACCGATGCCGATTGTAATGCAACCCGCTCTCATCATCAAAGTACTGTCCCTGAAACCGCAACGGCTGCCTGACCTGCTCGGCCCCCAATTCCCACACTTCACCCCAGGCTTTGTACTTGGCCGACCACACCGTAATGCCATCGGTATCAAACAATTCCAGCGGCGTGCCCAGATGATCAACCTGGTAGTAATGCCGTTGATCCTGCTGTGCGTTAGCCTGCGCTTCTAGCCTGCGCTGCTGGCGCAAAGACTCATGCGTGCGTTCGCCATGGACGTTTTCCCAATCGATCACATGGGCATGGTGGGTGTTTTTGACGGATAGCCAATCCCAGTCGCCAATATGCGGCAGGTAGGCGGTGCCACGGGCGTAGATTTCTTCCGGTTCCTGCGATTGCATGCGCGCCAGCGGTACGAAACTGTCGGGTTCGTACAAATAGGTGGTGGTATCGATGAAGCCTTCGCGTTTGGGGTTGGCTTGCAGTTCTTGCAGCAGCACATCGCCATCCCACACAAAAAAGGTGGTGTTGATCTGGCGCTGGGTTGGTTGGCCACTGGCTGGATCAAGCCGCTCGGTGGTGACGCGCTTGGCGATGCGGCGGTTGAAGGCGTCGTACACATAGTCGGCGCGCTTGATGTTGTTGGCTAGCGTGTTTTCACTATGGATCAGGCGGTTGTCGCTGTCGTAGTCAAAGGTCTGCGCGATCTTGCCGCCACCGGGGCTGAGGCGGGCCGGGTGTTTGGCGATGGTGTTGCCGTTGGCGTCAT
>JBDLSU010000360.1:0-2751 GCA_039799405.1 Pseudomonadota bacterium
GGGATGAAACGCCGGAGTGCAAAACCTATCTGTTGCGCGCCAACGCCTTGTGGCGCGGTGCGCAAGCCGGGCAGTTTGTGCAGGTGCGGCTGGAGATGAATGGCCGCCGGGTTGAGCGGGCGTATAGCCTGAGCCAGATTGAGGGCAGGGAGATTGCCATCACGGTCAAGCGGCAAGGGCGTGCTTCCAGCTTTATTCATCAGCACTGGCAAGTCGGCACAGTGGTGGAACTGAGTCAGGCTGCAGGCGAATTCGTCTTGCCGTCAGGTGTGCTGCCCGCCAAACTGCTGCTGATCAGCGCCGGTAGCGGCATCACGCCAATGCTGGCGCTATTGCACGCTTTGCAGGCGCGCCAATACGATGGCGAAGTGGTGTTGCTGCATATTTGTCAGGACAAACACCAGTTTATTTTTGCGCGCCAACTGCAACAACTGGCCGATCACTTCCCGGCGCTGCGTTTGATGCCGTATTTCAGCCGGGCCAACGGGCGCTGGCAGCCGGAAATGCTGGATGCCCTGGTGCCGGACTGGTATTGCCGCACCAGCTTTATCTGCGGCCCGGATGCCCTGATGAGCCAGGTAGCCAGCCTGTGGCACACCCGCCCCGAGGCTGCGCGTTTGTTTAGCGAACGCTTTAGCGCCGCGCCGATTTTGCCAGCCCAGCCGCTGGGTAGCCCGGTCAGCATCACTTGCCGCAGCAGTGAACGCCAGTTTATGAGTAGCGGTGCCGAACCGCTGTTAATCCAGGCCGAACGCGCCGGGCTGACGCCGAAACACGGTTGTCGCATCGGGATTTGCCATTCTTGCCAATGCATCAAAAGCAGCGGCACGGTGCAAAACTTGCAGACTGGCGAAATCAACGCCGAGCCGAATCAATTAATCCGCATCTGTATTTCTGCCGCCCGTTCCGAACTGGTGCTCGATCTTTAATTTGATCCGTGCATGAAGATGCAATGGGATTCACCGGATTTCTTATTTTCAGGAGAAACATCATGAGTTTTGCTACCCCGATCACCTTGCCACGCGAGCAAGTTGCTGCGTTTGAAGTCGAAATGGACGCGATTCGCCGTTCCGTCATGGATAATCTGGGCCAGGCCGATCTGGACCACATCCGCAAAGTGATCAAAATTTGCCGCATCAGCGAAGTATCCGGCCGCGCGCTTTTGCATTTTGGTGTCGGCCCGATCAGTTGGGTGGCGGGCGTATTGGCGCTGGCGCATGCCAAGATTCTGGATAATATGGAAATTGGCCATAATGTCATGCACGGCCAGTATGACTGGAGCGGCGATCCGGCGCTCAATTCTCAAAGTTTTGAGTGGGATATTGCCTGTGATGGTGAACAATGGCGGCATTCGCATAATGTCGTGCACCATACTTATACCAATATTCTGGGCAAGGACAGGGATCTGGGTTATTCGCTGTTGCGCCTGACCGAAGAACAACGCTGGAAACCGCGCCACTGGCTACAACCTTTTGCCAATTTGATGCTGGCCTGCGGATTTCAATATGCGGTCGGCTCGCATGATCTGGAACTGGGGCGCTATAAATACGGCAAAATCAGCAAGGAAGTATTCCAACCGCGCTTGCAGCGCTTCTTGCAAAAAGTCGGCAAGCAATCGCTGAAAGATTATATTTTGTTCCCGGCGCTGGCATTGTGGAGCGCACCGCGCGTACTGGCCGGTAATTTTGCCGCCAATTTGATCCGCAATTTATGGACTTATCTGGTTATCTTCTGCGGCCACTTTACCGATGGCGTGGCTTTGTACCGTGAAGAAGATACCCGCAACGAAACCCGGGGCGACTGGTATATCCGCCAGTTGGGGGGATCGAGCAATCTGGAAGGCAGCCGCTGGTTTCATATTTTAAGCGGACACTTGAGCCACCAGATTGAACATCACTTGTTTCCGGATATGCCCGCCCGGCGCTATCCCGAGGTGGCACCCAGGGTGCGCGCCCTGTGCCTGAAATATGGTCTGGCCTACAACAGCGGTGGCCTGGGCAAGCAGTACTGGAGTGTGATGAAACGTATCCTGAAATATAGCCTGCCACCCAAAGCCCGGACGGCATGAATGGCGCAAGTGGCGTAAGTGAGGCGCGCTGCATTATGAGATGGCTTGTTCAAATAAAAAAGAAAATACCGTCCCTTTGGTTTGGCAAACTTACTTTGCCAAACTCATTTACCAAATCCCTGCATTTCCATAATTTGGCGTGTCTTTTTCTTCGATAAAGTTCCCGGTTTTTTATTCCATTCTTCAATTTAAAAATAGTTGAATATAAAATCGAATTTCAGTTGACAGTATTTATTCCATGATTTATTCTGATCGTCATTGGAAGCGATTCAGCAGCAAAACAAGAAAGCCTGAATCCCTGCCATTTGCTTTAATGGATTATCGAATGTCTCCTCCCTGCATTATTCAGGGATTACGCCCGCGCCAATAGTCAGCGCGGGCTTTTTTTTGCCTTTTTCATTCGAGCGAATAATCGCTGAACATAATCGGCGCAGATAATCTCAATAATCTATTAAAACACCAGGCGAGTTAATATAATGGCGCTGCAAACAGATAATATTTGCCTTGCGTCAGATAATAAGGACGAATTAAATGAAATAATCAAACCAGGCATCATCAGGCCATTATTCGGGGGCCAGGGCACAGAGCAGGGCGCATGCCAGGCAAACGCAAGCCAAGGGCCGGGCAAACCGGTGTGCAAGCCGCACGGCCGGATTCAAGCCGCCAGATAGCCGGATGATGAA
>JBDLSU010000361.1:0-5762 GCA_039799405.1 Pseudomonadota bacterium
CGGGGTGCGGATTTCATGGCTCATATTGGCCAGAAATTCGGATTTGAGTTTGGTACTCTCTTCGGCACGCTGGCGCGCCATTTGTTCGGCCACCATTTTTTCCTGCGCGGCTTTCGCCAGCAGGGCCTGAGTGTCGTGCAGCGTGGTCAGGGTCGATGCCAGTTGGTGGTAGGTGGCCGAATTGTCAAACGCCACCGTGGCATAGGCGCACAGGGTGCGGAAGGTGAGCCGTTCGCGCTCGCCATAGGCGTGGCGCTGCACGGTCTGGATGGTCATGGCACCAATGACCCGCTCTGCCACCGTCATCGGCATGAACAGCGCCGACAGGCATTGCAAGCTGCTCATCGGGGCCAGCGCTTGCGGCACATCCGGATCAAAATCAGCGGCAATTTCACGTAGCTCGCGCACGCAACGTGCCACATTCGAGTCGCGGTTGGAAACGGTGACGCGCGAAATCGGCAGCGCCTTGCCCTGTTCAATACAAAATACCCGCTTCAGGATCAGGCTGTCTTTGTCGGTCAGATAGATGGCGAAATAGCTCACTGGCAGCAAGGCATGAATATGCCGGTTCAGCACCTGAAACACCGCATCCGAATCCAGATGGGCAGTAATTTCCTGGCCGATTTCACTCAACCGTTCCAGCGTTTTACCGGTCTGCTGCAAAATTTCGGCGCGCTTGGCTTCGGCCTTGGCCAGTTGGCGCAAATGTTCGCCGTCGCTCTGGGCGCGTTCGGTCTGGTGCCGCACCTGCATGGCAATGGCGCGGTTGGTGGCGTCCAGGCTGTGGGTTTGCTCGCGCACCGCCTTGGCTTGCAGGCCGATTTTGTAGGCGCGGGCATAGTCGCCAATATTGGCGTATTCGTGCGCCAGTGCATCGTACAAACGGCCCGGTACGCAATACCCGTCAATACTGAGCGCCAGCGCGTGCGCTGCTTCCAGAAAATGCAGCGCCGCATTCGGGGCTTGCAATGGCTGTGGGTCGGGCAGCTTGTAGCCAGTGTAAATTTCGGCCAGTACCTTGAGTGCGGCAATCTGGTTTTGTTTGTCTTGCTGCTCTTGCGCCAGTTGCAACGCGCTATTGGCCGCCTGCAAGGCTGGCTGGCCCTGGCCCAGATGCGCCAGCGCGCGCGCTTGCCCTCGCGCGGCGTGAAACTGGCAATCGGCTTGCGACAGCGCATCGGCGCGCTCCTGCAGCAGGGTGAACGATGCCAGCGCCTTGGAGAAATCGCGCTGATCCAGCCACAGTTCGCCCTGGTGTTGCAGCGCCAGCGCATAGGTGCGCGAATTGGTCAGCGGCTGCAATACCTGCACCGCTTCGCTGATAAAGTCTTGTGCGCTCTGAACCCGCCCAAGGCGGCGCAAAATTTCGGCGCTGGCATTCAGGCTGCCACCAATACAGGCGGGCCAGCCGGTACTGCGTGCCAGATCGAGGCCGCGCTGCATCCATTCCAGCGCCAGGTTTAAATCTGACAGTGCCGCAAAGGCACGCCCGATATTCAGGATCGCAAACACCCCGCGCCGCAACTGGCCACTGCGCACTGCGGTTTCCTGGGCTCGCATCCAGTATTCGGCGGAATGGGCATAGTCATTGCTCTGGAAGGCGGCGTGGCCGAAATAGTCGTACATGCAGGCAGTGCAGGATTCATCCAGATCAACCTGGTTCGGATCGAAATGGTTGCCCCAGCGGGCTTGCGCACTGCGCGCATCACGAAACAATTGCGACAGCGCCAGCCCGGTTTCGCCCTGGCAGATGCGGCTGGTGTCGCGATCGCGCTGCGCATAGCGGATCATGTTTTCCAGCTCTTGCTCATGCCGTGGCGTATCGCCATGGGCGTTGGCAATCCAGGCCAGCAAATAGTGCGCATCGGCGCAGCCGGTATCATCACCCAGCAAGCTAAAATCGCGCAGCGCTGCATTGGCCAGTTGGCTGGCCGCTTCCAGATCGGCTTGCAGCCATTTGGCTTCGCCCTGAATCAACTGCAGCCGCGCATTCAGGCCCTGCTGGTCGCGCAGGGGGAACTCGTCGGGCGATGCGCCGGACAAAATTAACTGGCTTTGTTGTACGATGATCAGGGCGCGCGCGCTGTCGCGTTGGCGTAACTGCCAGGCCAGATTGACCAGAATCAGTAAATGATCAATGTTGGGTGCCGAAGGCAAAGTCGCATCCCAATGGGCGACTTCGTCATCATGCGCAAACATTTCCATTTAATTCACTCCTGGCTCGATAGAGGATGTCGTGAACCATGCCAGCGACTCCAGCAGTGGTTGGATCAGATGGAAGTATGGTGAAGTTAGAAAAATATGTCGAGCACTTGCTTGGCTGGAGCAGCGTTTTATCCCTATTCCAGCCAAATTTACCAGTCAGGTGTTACATACCTGCCATACAAATGTACTTGATGACCAAATAATCGTCGATACCATAAAGCGAACCTTCACGCCCCAGGCCCGATTGTTTGACCCCGCCAAACGGTGCCACTTCGGTTGCGATCAAGCCGGAATTCACCCCGACCATGCCGCTTTCCAGCCCTTCGGCCACGCGCCAGACCCGGCCAATATCACGCGAATAAAAGTAGGCGGCCAGGCCGAATTCGGTATCGTTGGCCATGGCGATCACTTCTTCTTCGGTCTTGAAGCGGAACAGCGGTGCCACCGGGCCAAAAATTTCTTCCTTAGCCATGCGCATATCCGGCGTCACACCAGCAATCACGGTCGGTTCAAAAAAGCTGTGGCCCAGCGCATGGCGTTTGCCACCAGCAATAACGCGGCCACCTTTTTGCACTGCATCGGCAATAAATTCTTCCGCTTTGGCGACGGCTTTTTCATCAATCATCGGCCCTTGCGTCACGCCTGCTTCGGCTCCGTTGCCAATTTTCAGGCGGGTGGTGGCAGCGGCAAACTTTTCGGCGAAGGCATCGTAAATGCCATCTTGCACATAAAAGCGATTGGCGCAGACGCAGGTTTGCCCGGCGTTGCGGTATTTCGATTGCATTGCGCCTTCGACGGCGGCATCCAGATCGGCATCATCAAACACGATGAAAGGTGCGTTGCCGCCCAGTTCCAGCGAGAGTTTTTTGATGGTGGAAGCGCATTGCTGCATCAGGATGCGGCCCACTTCGGTAGAACCGGTGAAGGAGAGTTTGCGCACCAGCGGGTTGCTGGTAAATTCCGCACCGATGGGGCGCGATTCACCCGTGATGACGCTCAACACGCCAGCGGGAATGCCCGCGCGCTCGGCCAGCACCGCTAGTGCCAATGCCGAAAACGGCGTCAAATCCGCCGGGCGCACCACCATCGGGCAACCTGCCGCCAGCGCCGGGCCAACTTTGCGCGCGATCATGGCGGAAGGGAAGTTCCAGGGGGTAATGGCAACGCAGACGCCAATCGGTTCTTTGGTCACCACCACGCGCCGATCCGGCCAGGGCGAAGGAATGGTATCGCCATACACGCGTTTGCCTTCTTCGGCAAACCATTCAATGAAAGACGCCGAAGACAATACTTCCAATTTTGATTCTGTGAGCGGTTTGCCTTGTTCGGTGGTCATGATCAGGGCCAGATCGTCGGCATTGGCGGCAATCAACTCGCTCCATTTGCGCAGCACTACGCTACGTTCTTTGGCGGTCTTTTTGCGCCAGGCCGGCCAGGCCGCATTGGCCGCTTCAATCGCCGCACGCGCTTCGCTGGCACCCATATTGGCGATGGTGCCGACCACTTCGCCATTGGCCGGGTTGGTGACGGTAATGGTCTTGCCACTTTCGGCATCACGCCACTGACCATTTACATAAGCCTGTTGACGCAACAGGGTTGGATCTTTTAATTGCATGGTTACACTCCGGTAGATGTAGGCTTGATTGTTGGCTCTCGGTTTGGCTTGGTGGCCAATTTTTATGCAATCAAGGGTGATGCTCGTTATGGAAGTGCCAGCATTTTACTGTAATTGGGGCGGTGGTGGGGAGAAGTATCGCTTTGCCTTGTTGGTGACGGCCAGGGCGCAGACCCAATCGGCAAACAGTTTTCCGGAGCGAGAAGGCATCCGGATTAATAACCTGGCATACGATAAAAGATGAAACAATGGCGCAACCTGTGCATGCATGCTGGTGCCAGTTTCATGGTTGGTGCCTGGATTTCCTGGTCAAAATACAAAAAACGTTCGTAGCTTGCGGGGCTGTGCAATCGTATTTTGATCAGGGAATGCTTGTCGTTTGGGAAAATTACCATGACGACAGCACGCCCTTTGGATCATTGCACTTGCCCGATAGATCAGGGGTGACAGTATGCGTATACTATCGGCAAAATTCGCTGTGCATCTCGCAAGCAGAGTATATTCCATCGCGACACATTTGTTCAAAGCGCGGACATTCGCCAGGATGAGGGGCTCGGGCGGTGGCGTTAAATGCGCTGATTGCGCCGCAGCTAAACAGTGCTACTGCGATGAAGGATTTGATATGGCGTTTCATGGGTGTCTCCCGAAGGTTGAGTTGAGCTTGTTCTTCATTTGAAGTTTGAAAAAACTGCGCAAGCAAGGTAAATTTTGCTTGCCACCTGAGCAGCGCGTTGTTACGCACTGGCAGGATGTGACTATCATAGGGGGTTGCGCGGGAGAAAAATAGTATCGGCTGCACGAAGTGCGTGTGAATTATTCACGTTGATATCGTGATTAACCATTTTGGCGTGGAGCCGCCAGTGTTGACGCGGTTTGCGCCAGATCATTCTGGCGCTTGAGGCGCTTAGTGCGTGTGATCCAGAAAAACCTCGTCCAGCGTTGCGCAATCGATGGCGCGGTCGAACCATGCATCCGCCTCTTCCTTGGTGCCCGCGTTGATACGATCCATAATCGATTCAGGTATGGTGCCAAAGCGTCGTGTCAACAATCGCTTAAAGGCTATTAATTCCCCTTCAGCTTTATAGCGTTGCAACATCCGCTCTTCCAGTATCCGTTCGACAGAACTCACATATTCCATTTTTTGTCCCCCTTCCGCATGCGCACTGCCGACATTTAAAATAAACCGGGTTGCGCCGCACCCAAGCTCAAGCCCCAACAAAGCGCAATAAAGACTCTTCCGCATACAAGCGCTGTTTATCCTGCAATTGCTGGTTCAATACCGCAATCTGGCTATCCAGCGCACTAATCCCCAGCACACTTCGTTGCCGCTCCACACATGGCAGCGGCAATGGCAGCTTGCGCAAATCTTCCAACGTGAGCATGCGCTCCCTGCCCTTACTCGCCTGCCGCGCCAGCAGCGCCTGGGTGCGCGAGGTGTTGATAAACCAGGCCAAAAACGCCGGCAATAAGTTGGCAGGCTGGTGAATGCGCAGGTACACCAACGGCGCAAGGCAAATGGCACCGGATGCGTCAGGCGTGACCACGCAGGCGCGGTTGCCTGCACCGAGTGCGCGTAGCACCAGATCACCCGGCTGCAAAAAATGGTGCTTGGGCAAACGTGTCAGGTTAATGCGTTGCAGGCCGGGTTGAATGCCATCGTTGCGCATATCTTTTTCCTGAATCAGCGCAATAGCGCCTTCGTTGCCGCGCTGGATGGTGCTGCGCAGCGTGTAGCCGCGATGCAGGGTGACGAGTTCCGACAAGGCGATCATGGGCGTACCCTCAATATCAAATGGGAGTGATTGATAAAGATAAATACTAACCCAAGTTTAACAACCTAAAAAATATTCTGATAATAATCAACGACTTGCATCGCAAAAAATTCTAAAGAGGCACAACAAGCTCGTAAAATGGATCTATGCGATCATTTTCTTCGTTCCTC
>JBDLSU010000362.1:0-5510 GCA_039799405.1 Pseudomonadota bacterium
ACCGTCATTCCCGCGAAGGCGGGAATCCAGTGCTAGCGCGGAGTAGAACCGTCAATAATTCGCATAGAACTGGATTCCTGCCTTCGCAGGAATGACGGCACAACGGCCAATGGGCTGAATAATCACGGAGAAGAATGGTTGCGCGCACAGTAAGGTTTGCTTGAGTGCTGCATCCGGTATCAATTCCACCAAATTGACGCCAAGGTGCAAAATCCGGTGCGCCAGCAGTCGTATAATCAAACGCTGCTGCCCCCACCAATCCAGCACCCCAGGAGACCACGATGGCTGACCAATCGAATCAATCCACCCAGGCGGTTCCACCGAATATTCTGTTCATTCTGGTTGACCAGATGCGCATGCCGCCGCCGCAAAGCAATTTGACGCCGCACATTGCGCAACTCAACCAGGTGCTCAGTTTTGATCCGGACATGAAGCCGGACAACCCCTTCACCCCCTTCTTCCCGGCCTTTACCCGCCTGCGCAAAAACGCGGTGCGGCTCGCACATCATCAAATTGCTTCTGCCGCCTGCGTACCGAGCCGGGCGGCGATTTTTACCGGGCAATATCCGGTGCGTACTGGCGTATCGCAAACCGCAGGCATGTTCAAACAGGATTACGACCCCGGCTTTCCGTGGTTGCCGAATAACCAGGTGCCCACCGTGGGCGACTGGTTCCGCGCAGGCGGTTACACCACCCACTTTTTTGGCCGTCACGACTTCACTACCCCGCCCGCACCATCGCTGGAAGAATGGGGCTTCAGCAATTGGGCTGGTTCCTGGCCCAGCAGTCAGGGCGGCGGCGCGGGTAATCTGGGGGTGTTTCGCGATATTGGTTTTGCCGATGAAAGCAACGTCTGGCTTAATCGCCAGGCCCTGGGTTTTGCTGCCAATGTGCGCAGCGTGTACAACAATACCAACGCCACCACCAAGCAAGCGCCGTGGTTTGCGGTGGCGTCGTTTGTTAATCCACATGATATTACCGGCTGGCCGCTGCCATGGCTGGGCGGGGTGCAGTCTTTTCCCAATTTGCCTGCCTCGGTCACGGAAGACGAAATTTTCAAACAAATCGGCAACTTGCTGCGCAACCCGGCACCGATTCCCGCAAAAGATGAAATGGGCAAAGCGCCCACCGGTGGCACGTACCAGGTCAATTTGAACCCGGATGGGTTTCCGCAGGACAATGGCATCTTGCCCGACAACTGGAATGAAGATTTATCCACCAAACCCGATTGCCAGTACGAAGCCTCCTTCAAGATCAGCCAGGGCTTTTTGTCGATGGTGCCCAAGTCGGCGCAAGCGGCCATGCCACTACCCTACAAATCCACCGCCAACCCGCACGCCTGGCTGACCGCGCATCTGCAGATTTATATCTACTTCCAATACCTGGTGAATCTGGAAATCGACAAAGTGCTGCAGACGCTGGAAACCAATGGCTTGCTGGACAATACCATCGTTACCTTCACCGCCGACCATGGTGAAGTGGGCGGCGCGCATGGCGGCCAAATCGAAAAATGGCATAACGCCTACCGCCAGACCATTCATGTGCCGTTGGTGGTATCGAGCCCTTTGATCAATCCGGATGCGGACAAGATGCGCAATCTGGACTTTATCTCCAGCCACATCGATTTGATCCCGACCCTGCTCGGTCTGGCCGGATACGACAAGGTAGTGCAGGCGCAGATGGAAAAATTCATCCTCGGGCACGATGTGTACCCACTGGTAGGGCGCGACCTGAGCCCGCATATCCGCCAGGACCCGCACCGCTTGCCGGAACCGCGCGGCGTGCTGTTTATTACCGATGACGACATCACCCTGCCCACCGACACCAGCAACCTGCCCGCCACCTTTGTCACCTTCAACCAGATCGTGAAAGACGCAATTGCGGCAGGCAAGCAACAGACCACCGAAGGCCCGATTGTGCAACCGAACCGGATTCAGGCCATGGTGGAAACCGACTGGAAGCTGGCCAAATACTGGGACCCGTATGGCCTGAAACCGAATCAGTGGGAACTGTATTATCTGAAGGGCGATCCGGAAGAAAATATCAATCTGGTCAGTTGGCATGCGGGCCAAGCAGTGCCGCAGCCGCAACGCATGCCGCATAGCTGGGGCCTATCGGCCGCGCAACTGGAAGCGCAACTGGCGCGGCTACAGGCGGCACTGGAGCAAAGCCTGGCCCATGCGGGCTACCCGGCCAATTCCACCGCGCCGATAATTACGCCTGCGCAGATCGGCCGCCTTGCCAGCATTGCTGACCACGATTACAACTTGCCGTAATTAACCATGATTTGATAGCGCGCCGCTGCCAAAACAACACGGCGCGACACCCCTGCTGTTTGTACCATCTATTTGCATCTATTTGCATCCAATTGACCTGCACCTACGTATACTGAAACTGGACTGGCAATTCCTGCCTGCTCCAGAATCAGCAATATAACGTCTATTCAGGGAGCATCCCATGCAAAAACCAAAGAAAGTCGTCACCCTCATTCTGGTCAGTGGTTTAAGTGCGCTATGCCAAATGGCCGCTGCGCAAGGGCCTCAAGGCCCCGACATGGGCAAATTAACCGCAACCGGGGGTGTCAGTCAGGTAGAAGGTGCTGGCGGTGGCGGATTAACGCCATGGGCTTTAATTACCGGATATGGCACCCGCGACAGCTATGGCGCGAATGTCCATTTCACTCAACTTAGCACTCAGGATTATCAACTCAAAACCTTTGGCGTGGCCGTGGGCATTGCTGACCGGGTGGAATTGTCTCTCGCCAATCAGGAATTTACCGGTAGCCTGGCACCGTTGGATACATTGAAACTTAAACAAGATATTTTTGGTGTCAAGCTGAGAGCTTCGGGCGATGCGGTGTACGACCAGACGGTGTGGATGCCACAACTGGCGGTCGGCGCGATGATGAAACGTAGCAGTAGCGTGGGCGGCCTTGGTGCGCTTGGCATCACCAATGTGAAACAACTGGGTGCGAAAGACGACCACGGTGTCGATTATTACGCCTCAGCCACCAAACTTTACCTGGCGCAAAGCCTGCTGCTGAACGCCACCGTGCGCCTGACCAAGGCCAATCAAATGGGTTTGCTCGGTTTTGGCGGCGATAAAGAAAACCGCTACCAGCCGCAATTCGAGGCCTCGGCAGCGTATTTGATCAACCGAAAGCTGGTTGCAGGCGTGGAATACCGCAGCAAACCGCGCAATCTGAGTGTGGATAATGAAAAAGATTATTACGATGTCTTCCTCGCTTACTTTCCCAGCAAAAATTTTTCGGTAACGGCAGCGTATGTCAATCTGGGCGACATTACGGTATTCAACAAAAAACAACAACGTGGTTTATATCTGTCGCTGCAAGCAGGGTTTTAACACCCACGCAGTAGCCACGCACTAGCTAAATATATCGAATCCTGTCTACCTTTATTGAAAGAAAACTGCCATGAAAAATCTGTTGAAAAACACCTGGGTAAGCCTCGCCTTTGCCGCACTGCTGGTGAGTAGCAGCGCAGCCCAAGCCCAGAGCAGCGGCGCAGATGATGCCGTATTCCAGGGCCTCGGCGGCAAAGCCGGTATCGATAAAATCGTCGCCGACTTTATCCCCATCATTCTGGCGGATCAGCGTATTGCGCATTTTTTCGGCAAAATGCAGAAAAAAGAATTTGCTGCGGCCTTGAGTGACCAATTTTGCGAACTGACTGGCGGCCCTTGCAAATACAAAGGCAAAGATATGGGCGACACCCATGATGGCATGAACATCAGCCTCGCCCACTTCAACGCCCTGGCAGAAGATTTGCAAATTGCCATGGAAAACAACCACATTCCATCTTCCGTTGCCAATAAATTGATCGCCAAGCTGGCCCCCATGAACAGGCCGATTGTGAGTAAATGAGGCACAACCTGTGCCCTTGCATGCCGCAAAATCCGGGCCGGGTTCCCAATCTGGCCAAGCACCATTACCATTTGCCCTGATTTGATAAGAGAGGGAAACACCATGAATTATGTCGATGGATTTGTGATTGCCGTACCCAACGCCAATAAAGCGGCTTACACCCAAATGGCGACCGAAATGGCACCGCTGTTCAAAAAGCATGGCGCCTTAAAGCTGGTGGAATGCTGGGGCGATGATGTGCCCGAGGGCAAGCTGACTTCGTTTCCGATGGCGGTGCAATGCAAGCCGGACGAAACGGTGGTGTTTGCGTGGATAATTTGGCCAAGCCGTGAAGCGCGCGATCAGGGCATGGAAAAGGTCATCGCAGAGCCGAGCGTGCTGGGCGATGAAATGAAAAAGATTTTTGATGGCAGGCGCATGATTTTCGGCGGGTTTCAGATGATTGTGGATGAATAAAAATTCCCTCAATCCCTCGCAATCCCTCGTAATCCTTCGTAATCCCTTGTCCTGGCTCCCGGCAAAAATTAAGCCGGGCCAGCTTCGCTCAATGGTGGTAGACCGTTGGTAAGGACAGGGGACGGTGGCTAATGGCTTATATGGAATTTAAAAAATTAAATAAAACACAATACTCGACCACGCCCCTTTCAATGAACCCGCCGCCCTCCCAAGGCAAGCCAATCGAAAATGATGCATCAGGCAATGCTGCGGCTATGGATATTGAAGCGAACCAAGCAAGACTGGCGAGTCACCTTTATAGTGCGGACTAATCCAGCTTCCAGTTATAGTCCAGCTTGACCCAGGTTTGATGCGGCGCACCGTCCTTGGTGCCAGGTTTGAATTTGCAGCCACTGATCGACTTGATGGCGGCCTTGTCCAGACTTTTGAAGCCACTCGATTTGTCCACCTTCGATTCAAGCACCGAACCGTCGGCACCGACCAAAAACGACATTGATACCACGCCCTGCTCTTCGTTCAGCAATGACGCTTTCGGGTATTCCACCTTGCAGTTTTTGGCGTCAAACTGCGGGGCGGTTTCGGCCGCCACGGCCATGCCAGCTACCACCATCGCACCAATCGACAGTGCCGTAGTGAGCCTCCAACACCGGATAGTTTTCATGATCGTTCCCCGAAAAAAATTTAACTGATAACTGAATGAAAGAATAATCTGCGCTTGATTACCCGAGATTGGTAATGCAAGTCCGGGCCAAAGGCCCGGCGCTACACATCAATACGCCGCGCTTTTTGGGCGGGTAGACAATTGGCGCGACAAAGAACTGGGCTGGCCCAGGCCATGGGCTTCTTCTTTCTCGCTTAATTTGAACACACTGACCACTTCGGCCAGCTCCCGCGCCTGATCCTGCAGGCTTTGCGCGGCAGCGGCAGCTTCATCGGCCAGGGTGGCGTTTTGCTGGGTCATGCCTTCCATTTCGATAATGGAATGGTTGACCTGTTCAATCCCGGTGCTTTGCTCTTCGCTGGCACTGGCGATTTCGCTCATGATGTTGGTAACGCGCTTGACGCTTTCCACCACTTCTTCCATGGTGATCCCGGCTTGCGCCACCAGCTTGCTGCCGCGTTCCACTTCTTCTACCGAATCGCCGATCAGGTTTTTGATTTCCTTGGCCGC
>JBDLSU010000363.1:0-4123 GCA_039799405.1 Pseudomonadota bacterium
ATGTACACGCCCTGGCTCATGCCCATCAGTGACAGCAGGGTGGCAGAAATTTGAATATTGCCGAGTTGGTCACCACCTGCCGCGATCACATAGGCCGCAATCACCAACGTAAACACCGCCATCTGGAATTTATAGATATCAAAGCGGCCATTGGTCAGCAACAACTGCGAAGGCATGGCGGTGGTGTGGGCACCCGCAACCGGTGCGGTAAACCAGCCTAGTTGCTGCAAATAATCATACACTTTGGGGTCAAGATTTTTCTTGATCGAATTGGTGACTTGCGCGCCGCCAGCACCGATGGTGGAAATGCCCATCAGATACAGTAAATCAGTCGAAATTTCCTGGAGTAGCCCGGTGCGTATCCATTGATAGAACAAAAGGGTAGCAATGATCAGGGTGAACAGCAGCATTTGCAATTGTGACAAGCTGGCATGGCCGGAAGAACCAGCCAGATACCAGGGTGAAATGCGTCGTAACGCCGCGCGCAGACGGGACGGAGTGCGCAGGGAATTCGGCAGCGAAGCGGGTGTCAGACTCTGACGCCGGGTGCTATACCAAATGGTGAAGGCGGCGCACAAATAGCAACTGATGGCAAAAAACCAGGCGGCAAAAATGCTGGCATTGCGGTGAGAGATATAGACTGGCACCTGGTGGCCGAAATAAAATTTCTGGATCTTGCCACTGTCGCTGTCATAGTCAAAGGCGGCAAACTTCAGCGTGACGGGTTCGTGCCTGGCCCAGAAGCGCCAGAACACGGCGTCGCGCATGCCGTGAAAATCCCCCGGATTGGGCGCACGGAAATAAACCCGGGTGCTGCTATCAGGCTGCGATCCATCGGCTGTTTTGGGTGGGTTAATGATTTCGATATGGTCTACCTCCAAAGGCTCGGTGCCTTCTTCTTTGGATCCCATATAAAAATAGCCGACGATGCATACGCGTGACAGGTTGTCGGCAAAATTGGGGGTGATGGTGACATAACTCATTTTGCCAGCCGCCAGCGTAGGGGAAGAAAATTCGATTTTGGCACTGTCGAGCGTGGCAATGGCGCGATTGAGTGGTGCATGCATGGCGGCAATTTTTTGCGGCTCGTCCAGCTTGCTCATATGCAGCGGTGAACATACTTTGCTGGCATTGCTGACATCGACCGCGCTGGTGGTAGCGCTAGTGGCTGATGGGGTGGCGCTGTTGGTTTGTGCTTGTACTGCGCCGCAAATCAACAAGCAAAGACCGATGATGTGCCAAAGTTGAAATGATTTCATTGCGTCAACTCACTTAAGATTAGCCAAAATCAAATCATAGTCCCGAAACCGAGCCTGACCAATGGCTTTTGCCAACTGTGATACCGTCGCGGCAAAATCCCCTGCCCGCATGCAACAATCAAACAACAACCAGGCATTTTTTACCCTCCTGCGTCCGCTTCGGCAGTCAAGATCGTTACAGCCAGATTCCCGGTTTGGGCTTATCATGCAGGCACCATCAATTCCTGCGGGAAAAAGGAGATTCGATTGTTCCAGACCAATATCGCCGTTGCTGTGGCTTGCGGGTTCAGCATCCTCGCCATCAATGCAGCTCAGGCGGCAAGCCCGGCAGCCACGCCCGCCACAACGTCCGCCCCGCTCAGTCCGCCTGCGCCTGCCGCTGCCCAAGCGCATTCTTCCCCCGCCAGCGTGGCGGAAGCGGAACAATTCTTGCGTCAGGCCGAAGCCCGGCTGGAAAAGCTCGACCTCAACGCCCAGCGCCATGCCTGGGTGTATGAAACCCACATCACGCCCGACACCGAAGCGCTGGCTGCCGCTGCCAATGAACAGTTGCTGGGGGCCACCGGTGAACTGGCTATTCAGGCGCGGCGCTACAACAAGCTGCCTTTGTCGGCGCAGCAACAACGCAAGCTCAAATTATTGCAACTTAACTTGAGCTTGTCCGACCCGAAAGCACGCCAGACCTATACCGAACTGGCGGCAACCCTGATCAGCGCTTATGGCAAGGCCAATTATTGCAGCAAACCGGGCGATCCTGCTTCTTGCATGGCGCTGGGGCAACTGGAATCGATTATGGCCAGCAGCCGTGACCCGGCCCTGTTGAAACAAACCTGGCTCGGCTGGCACCGGCAAGCGGCCAGCTACAAGGCACAATATGCCGACTATGTGGCGGTGTCCAACCAGGGCGCGCGCGAAATGGGGTTTCGTGATACTGGCGAACTGTGGCGCTCGCGCTATGACATGAGCCCGCAAGCCTATGCCGAACAGTCGGAACGTCAATGGCAACAGGTGAAGCCGTTGTACGACGCGCTGCACCAGTATGTGCGCCTGAAATTGCAGCAAACCTATGGCAAGGCCGAAGTGCCGGATAGCGGCCCGATTCCGGCGCATCTGTTTGGCAATATGTGGAGCCAGACCTGGGACAATCTGTATCCGCTGGTCAAGCCGACAGGCCCGGCCGCCAATCTGGACATTGCTCCGGCACTGCTGGCAAAAAACATCGATGCCAAAGCTATGGTGGCGATGGCCGAAGGGTTTTACACTTCGCTCGGCATGCAAAAACTGCCTGCTTCGTTCTGGGACATGTCACTATTCACCAAGCCGCGTGACCGTGAAGTGGTGTGCCATGCTTCGGCCTGGAACCCGGACGGCGGGCAGGATGTGCGCATCAAAATGTGCATCAAGCAGACCAGTGAAGATTTTGGCGTGATCCATCATGAACTGGGCCATCTGTATTACGACCTGGCGTACAGCAAGCAACCATGGCTGTTCAAAGCCGGCGCCAATGATGGCTTCCATGAAGCGATTGGCGATACCGTGTCGCTCTCGGTTACGCCGCAATACTTGCACCAACTGGGCTTGTTGCCGGTACTGCCTGATGAAAACCAGGAAATTGGCGTCTTGCTCAATCGTGCCTTGCAAAACGTGGCGTTTTTGCCGTTTGGTTATCTGGTTGATCAATGGCGCTGGAAGGTGTATTCGGGCGAAGCCAAACCGGCTGATTACGATAAAGTCTGGTGGCAATTGCGCGAGCAATACCAGGGCGTGAAGCGCCCTGCGCCGGTTGAAGCCAATGGTTTTGATGCCGGGGCCAAATACCATGTGCCAGCCGATTCAACCTATTCCAAATACTTTATTGCGGCGATTTTGCAATTCCAGTTGCACCGCGCCTTGTGCCGTGAAGCCGGGTATAGCGGGCCTTTGCACCGCTGTTCGATTTACCAGAATCAGGCTGCCGGTAAAAAATTCCAGGCCATGCTGGAAGCGGGAACCAGCCGCCCCTGGCCCCAGGTGTTAAAAGCAGTGGCGGGGCAAGAAACGCTGGATGCCTCGGCGATTATCGATTATTTTGCGCCGCTCAAAACCTGGCTGGATCAGCAAAATCAACAACTGGCACGAGAGGCCACCCAGGGTAAATAAGCATCAGGGCTGCTTGTTGCATTCAGCCGGTTGCGCTGCCGGTTGCGCTGCCGGTTGTGCTGCCAGTTTGGCGGCCTGTTGCGCCAGCGCCTGGTATAACTGGCCGACCGCCGGGTCCCATGCCGTCAAGGCAGCTTGTTGGCGTGCCACGGTGGCCCAGTCGCCGCGCGCCACTGGCCCGCTCAGGGCCTGGGCTGGCCCCAGCCGGAAAATATTATCCAGCGTTTGTTGCGCCAGCGGTTGCGCCAGCAAGCGCGCCTGCGCCGGTGCCACGCCCGCCGCTTGCCAGGCGCGCAGGGCGATATCGATCAAGGGGTTGAGGTAGTTGCAGGCAAATACTGCGGCTGCGTGGTACAGGGTTTTACCTTCCGGCTGGATCGGCACCAGTTGCGCGCCAATTGCCAGCAACGGCGCTTGCAGCAGCGCCAGTGCCGTTGCATCGCCTTCAATGCCGCAAAAAGTGCCGCCAAACTGCGCCAGCGCCAGTGCCGGATCGGCAAAACTGCGGATCGGATGCACGCTGGCCAGCGCGCAATCGCGGCTGCGTGCTGCCTGCATCACACTGGAGGCCAGTGCGCCGCTGCAATGAAATAACACGCCATGCTCGATGCTGCGGCCCATGCCGAGTTGTTCGGCGCAGGGCACGATCTGGTCGTCACTCACGCTCAGAATGGTCACCTGGGCCGGGCGCAAATCGGCAATGCGGTGGCAAACCTGGCCCCCCC
>JBDLSU010000364.1:0-3190 GCA_039799405.1 Pseudomonadota bacterium
CGCCGCGAAAATCCTTGCGCCCGGCATTGCTGTCGATGCGGGTGATATGGCCGAGCGAGAGTTGGCTGCTCTGGTGGTCACTTTTAAGCTGGGCCTGAATTTTTTCGTGGGTATCGTCCAGAATCAAATGATTGCTGCGCCCCATCCCGCTATTGCCGCCCCCGGGCGTCAGTTCACGGCTGCGCAAGCCCATTAGCGCTTGTTGCCCCGGCAAGGCCCACGGCGGCATTTTGGCGGCGTTATACAGCCCGCCCACAATCAGGGGCCGATCCGGCGAGCCGCCCAGCCATTGCACCGTCACTTCCGAACCAATCCGTGGCAATGAAATACTGCCCAGTTCGGCCCCGGCCCAGGGCGTACCGACCCGGATCCAGGCCGAACTGTCGGAACCATTGCCCTCACGGTCCCAATGGAAACGCACCCGCACCCGGCCATAGCCATCGGTGAAGATATTGTCGCCATCCGGCCCCACTACCAGCGCGGTATCGACACCGGTGATTTTAACTTCGCGGCTATTGAACCCCAGCGCAGGACGCCACGGCGTGTTGCGGGGCACGCAGGTAAATTCATTTTCATAGCGCGCATCGCCCCCTTCGGCATTCAGGAAATTGTTATCTGCGCTATGGCGTGCTTCGGTAATGAAAAAATCGGTATCCAGTGCCGCGTTGGAAAACGC
Organism: Pseudomonadota bacterium; assembly: GCA_039799405.1. GTDB lineage: Bacteria > Pseudomonadota > Gammaproteobacteria > Burkholderiales > Burkholderiaceae_D > CAMBDR01. Next base: position 677 of record JBDLSU010000364.1, read on the forward strand.
TTGCGCCACAAAATCCTTTTTCAGCGAAAACCAGCGCCCGTTTTGCACCGCGCGGTGATTACTTTTGGCAGAAAAAGTCTGGCTTTCGGCATCAATCGCTTCCATGCGGCGGCGCGCGATTTTTTCGCCATCACCGGCATTTTTAAAGCCGTATAAATCCTGATAGTGATACACCTCGGCCGGATGCACCGGCCCTTGCTGGTTGTCGCTGGCATTGGAGGCACGCTCCGGGGTCGGGCGCTTGAAGTCAAAACTCGACAAAGCCACCTTGCCCGATACCAGCTTGCGCCGTGGCGACCAATTGCTGATTTTGTCGTCCAGATTGCTGCCGCCAGTATGGTGCCAGGCAATGGTGCTGCGCCCGTCGATCGGGTCGGCACTGAGCGAGGTGTCGCTGATGATCAGGGTGTGGCCCTTGAGGGTATGCTCGTACCAGTAATGCCAACCCATTTCTTCCCAACGCCGATGCAGATAGTTGTAATCGGTTTCGTCGTACTGGCAAGAAAAAGTACGCTCCGGGTCAAACGCGTTGAGGCGAAATTCATGGCGCGACAATCCGGTCTGGCGGAACAATTGCACGGTCTGGTCAGAAATACTCAGGTTATGGAACAGGAAATGATTGCTGCGAAAGCGAAACAGCGCCAGCCACGGGCGTAATACCATCTGGTACACCGCCAGACTGTTTTCCACCCGCAGCAAAGTAAATTCAAAACACATGCCGTTGAAGTAGCGCGAATCGCCATCGTCGCGCAACAGTTCCACGCACACCATGCGCCCTTGCACATCAGTCAATTCGATATTCGGGTCGTCGGACAATACGGTCACGATATAGGTGAAATCTTTCGATACCTGTTCACGTGCTTCCAAATGATTCACCAACAAGCCCGCTGATGGTTCATCACCATTCGGGAAGTACAGCTTCAACAGGCGGCGGGAATTTCTTCTTAGCAAGCGATGGATGTGATCGGATGCGTTGGTCATGGTTTTTCCAAGTCTAAAAAAATGAGTCTGCTACGGCTATGTGAGACAAAAAAGGTATCGGCGTATCCCCCTTTTTCATTCATCTTCCTCTTTGGCTTCGGGCGGTGCTGGCACATTGACGGCCAGGCTCTTGCCATTGATCACCACTTCTTCTTTGGCGTTGAACTCGATCCGGTTGGCGGTATGGGTAATATTCAGCTTGGCCAGCAGATTGATGCTGTTGGCCAGGGCCTGGAAGTGGATATCTTCTTTTTCCGATACCAGCTTCATCGCCGCTTTATGCACCAGCAAACGGAAGGTTTTGCGAATGGTGGCGAACATGTTTTCACCACTGGCAATTGAAAAATTTTTGCCGGTGGTAAACGCCATATGCTCGTCGCTGGCAAAATGGGTCGATTTGTCGGTGCTGGTGGCAATCCCGGCCGGGCTGGCCAGCACCAGATGCGGTTTTTTAAGCTCGGGAAATTTACCACCGCTGCCTTTAATTTCATCATGCTGCTGTGCCAGCACTTTGGCGATGGCGCTCTGATGTACCTTGGCTTCTTGCGCGCCCAGCTCCTGCGCCACCTTGGCTTGCTGCTCGTGCAAAATGCGCGCCCGATCCAGCCGGGCCGTGGTTTCATCCATGTCCTTGGTGTGGGCACCGGCGTTATAGCGCGGCTCGGTAGTCAGCAACATGCCCCTGGCAGCACGCGCCACGCCCCAGGCATTGGTGGTCATTTCCCAGCCTTCACCACGGAAATCCTTGCGCCCGGCATGGCTGTCGATGCGGGTAATGTGACCGAGCGAGAGTTGGCTGCTTTGGTGATCACTTTTAAGCTGGGCCTGGATGCTGCCATGGGTATCATCCAGAATCAAATGATTGCTGCGCCCTATGCCGCTATTGCCGCCACCGGGCGTCAGCTCGCGGCTGCGCAAGCCCGTCAGCGACTGTTGCGCCGGTAAATCCCACGGTGGCATTTTGGCCGAGTTATAAACACCGCCAACAATAATCGGCCGATCCGGCGAGCCACCCAACCATTGCACCGTCACTTCCGAGCCAATGCGCGGCAAGGCGATACTGCCCTGCTCGGCCCCGGCCCAGGGCGTGCCAACCCGGATCCAGGCCGAACTGTCGGAACCATTGCCTTCGCGGTCCCAATGGAAGCGCACCCGCACCCGGCCAAAGCCATCGGTAAAAATGTTTTCGCCGTCCGGCCCCACCACCAGCGCGGTATCGATCCCGGTAATTTTCACGTGCTTGCTATTACAACCCAAAGCCGGACGCCATGGCGTTTTGCGTGGTACGCAGCTCAGGGTATTTTCGTAGCGCGCATCACCCCCTTCGGCATTCAGAAAATTATTGTCAGCAATATGGCGTGCCTCAATAATATAGAAATCGTTATCCAGGGTTTTACTGGCAAACGCCTGGGCCGCAAAATCCTGTTTCAGCGAAAACCAGCGCCCTGCTTGCACCGCACGGTGGTTACTGCTGGCGGCAAAAACCTGGCTCTCGCAATCGATTTGTTCCATGCGGCGGCGCGCAATCTTTTC
>JBDLSU010000365.1:0-9626 GCA_039799405.1 Pseudomonadota bacterium
CGGGAATCGGGAAACGCGCCATTATTTTTGCATTCGCCTTCCAAGCTGACGCTGCTTTTTTGGTAGCTTCTTTTACATGTTGCTTGAAACGCTTATCAATATTTTTTGCCTGGCCGACATAAAGATTACCTGACACTGTATCTATCAAAATATATATCCCGTAATTTACTGCTTCCTGAGCGAGCCCAGCACCTAAATCGCAACCAGCTTGTTTAAATGCACTCCTAATCGCTTGCTGGGCAGATGTTTTCTGAAGTTCTTCTTGTGTGGCCTGCGCGTTCTCTACCTCAAGTAGAGTCATTAAGCCGGATGGATCGATATTTAATATCGGATCTGAATTGGCATACAGGTATTTATTTAGCGCAATCGGAACACTGGAGTCGCCATAATAAAAGTCTTGTGAAACGAATCTGGCAACGCTAGGCGCATACCACCTGGCACGGTTGTACTGGAGTTGGATAGCCTCGTCAGTGTATTCGCCCGTGAAGAATTTTCCTGACGTGCTTCACCGTACTTTTACCCCAAAAACCCAGACGCAATGCGCCTTCCAGCCCAGTCACCACCAGTAGTCACCATGTAAAAGAGCAAAAAAATCCCTGGATGCGATTTTCCACCCACGCTGGCGTAAAAGCAAGTTAAATAAATACCGATTTGCCCCTGTAGCAGCAAACCAACAACGGCGCGTTACTGCGTAACGAAATAAAGCAGCAGCTAAGAATGAAGCACCTGAACAGCAAGCGCGGCTGCGCAGCAGCGGCGCTTGCTGAAGTTGGTTTGATGGGGTGGCGGGATAAGCCGGGATAAGGCGGGAAGAAGTGGGACGACCAGGACCACACCCAGCCAAGGTGCGGCGTTACTGCGTAACAGCGCGCTTCAATTACCGAAGTATTTTTCCCATTCCGGGCTATCGAGCTCAAGCCCGGCCAAGATGGCATCATCGGCCGCAATAATCATCTGCTCCAATACGGCGCGCTGCGCCATGCCCTGGTGCCGCGCCAGCCGCCCCAGCGCCAGAAACGCACGCGTACTCAACCAGGTATTCAAACGGCGCTCGCCGTTCCGATCGTCCCCCGCCGATGGCCGATTTTTACGGTACTCTGCCTGGCGCTGCGCTGCGGTCTTGGCCATGATTTTCCTCCTGGTGGTAAATGGTTGATGGTGCGTTACGCAGTAACGGACTTTGAAGCAGCCTTTTCTTCAGCCGCTTCAACTTCAGATTCCACCGCCAAAGCGGCTAAAAGCACGCTGGCGGCGTTTTCGTCGTGCGCTTGTGCCTGCACCCTGGCCGCGCCTGGTAAGCGCGCCGGATGCGTGGCCGCGTGAATGGCTTTCAGCTTCTCAATGGAAACATGCGTATAGATTTCAGTCGTGTTCAGATCGGTATGCCCCAGCAGCGCCTGAATGAAGCGGATATCCGCCCCACCTTCCAGCATGTGCGTAGCGCACGCATGGCGCAGCAGATGCGCAGCCCCCGGCCGATCAATCCCCGCCAGTGCCATATACCGCTTCACGCGCTGCGCTACGTAAGCGCCAGAAACCGGGTCGCCAAAGTCGGTCAGAAACAGCGCGCTGCAAGGCGCAACGGCCAATTCTTCCCGCGCCTCAAGCAGATACTTTTCCAGCCAGGCGCACGCACGCGCGCCCACGGGCACCACCCGATCACGCCCGCCCTTGCCGCCGCGCACAAACAACACTTGCCGCTTGAAATCGATGTCGCCCAGGATCAGGTTTTCTACTTCCTTACGACGCAAGCCCGTGCTATACAGCAATTCCAATATCGCCCGATCCCGCAGCCCGTACACGCTGCCCACATCGGTTTCATTGAGCATGGCGGCCACTTCTTCCACCGACAGAATCGAGCGCGGCAATTGCTTTGGCACCCGTGGTAATTCCAGCTCCGACGCCGGGTTAAACAGAATGTGGTTTTCCCGCGCAGCCCACTTAAAAAAGGAGCGCAGCGACTGAAGAATGGTCGCCTGAGAGCTAACCGCCAGCGGCTTGCCGTTCGCCTTGCGGTAGTAGAACAAATGGCGCTGGTAACGCTCCAGAACCGGCTTGGTAATTTCGCGTGGATCGTCCAGGCTGCGTTCATGCGCCCAGGTGGTGAAGGTGCGCAGCGCAGCCCCTCTGGCGCGCAGCGTATCCGGCGAAGAATGCTTGACGGCCAACCACTCGCAATAAGCGGCGATATAGCGCGACAGCAGCAAATGCGCCAGCGGATCGGGCGCGCTCTTGTACTGCGCTGGCGGCTTGTGGTGGTGGCCGCTTTTGGGCTTCTTCAACGTTGCCATGGCGCACCGTTACGCAGTAACGCCCGGTGCCGGGCATGGGTACGACGCCTGCGAGTACGACGACTTTTCCCCATTTACCATAGGGATGTGCGTTTTCACCGTTTTTGCCAAATTTACCGCTAAAGCGCCATTTTCCCCAGTAGAAGCGCCCAAATCGGCCAACCGCGACCCCACCGCAAACGGGGCGCAATCGCCCCGCGAACGCCCCGCAACTTCACTGCTTTCACCCCGCGAGTTATTCGTCATACACACAGAATCAAGTGCATCGAGCGCGCTGACATCGATCAAGCCCGGCAAATGTGGCTTGATATCGGCGCTATTGCCGTCATACGCCAGCGCGTAAAAGAACTTGCCGCCCGCACCGTCACGCCGGGGCAAGACGTATTCCAGTTCAATCAGGCGCTCCAGGTGTAAGCGCAGTTGCGTATCACTCAGCCCCAGGGCTTCGCGCGCCTCGCGCCGGGTGAAACGCACATCCGCCCGGCCAATGCCTTGCTCTGCGCCCAGCGCATCAACCATGCCGCACAGGCTACCCAGCAAATTGCGCGTTTGCGGCGGCACATCATCCAGGCTGCGCCCCAGGACTTCATGCGCCAGCGTGTTGGCGTGCGCAATGTCCGCCTTAGTGACTTCGATATACTCGATGGTTTTGCCTTTGTGCTGCATGCTTTTCACCTGGCGCTGGTGCTGGTGCAGCAGCGCGATTGCATCGATCAGCGTGAGGTACTTTTCATGGTCGCGCCGCGTGCGGGTGGCGTGATCCGGAAAGCGCAGCATGTCAGCGTAAGGATTGAGCACCGCCAGCGGCCGCAGCAAGCGCTGCGCATTCTGGTGCAAGGCGATGATGGCGTCTTTCTCTTGCTTGGCAATGAAGCCTTGCATGGTGCGGCGCTGGCGCTGCAAGTGGTGAATGGCTTGCGTTTGCCCCTGGCCTTCATCCACGCTCAGCACCAGGCACCGATTCAGCAATTCCGGATCGATATCAAGCGCGGTCGTCGTCGTGAACAGCATAACCGGGCCTTCCACCCGGTATTCTTGCGTGATGAGATTGCCGGAAACCGGGTCTTTGCCCGTGCTGGCCATGGTCAGTTCCCCCTCTGACTGCAACAGCTTGAGCGCATACGACGCACGCGAAGCGCCTTCTTCCTCGGCCAGCGCCAGAATCTTATGCTTCAGATTGGCTTGCCCCATGTAAAACAGGCTTTGCCCGGTCATGGCGCTGTACTTGATACGCTCTTCCGGTGGCATCAGCGCCAGCACCGCATCCATGAGCGACGTTTTACCAGCGGCTGAGGAAGAGCGGATGACGATAGCCAGCGGCTGCGCCAGCTTGCGCGACGTAGCAGCCAGATAGCCCACCAGCTTATTCGTGCCTTCGCCAATGATGCCCACCGCATCCAGATCCGCCGTAATGCGCGCCAGCAGATCCGGCGTTTTAAGCAGCGCCAGCGCTTGCGCCCGGTCTTCATCCGAAATAGCCACACCCACCACAGGCGCTGGCGCCAACGCCTTGCGTAAGCGCTCATCCTGCATCGTCTCCAACTGCATCAGCAGCTTACCCAGATCGGCGCGGATGACTTCTTCATTCTGGCGCAGCAGGGTTGCCGCCTGGGTGATGTAAGCGCCACGGGCGCGCGCCGCGTACAGGTCGAACGTATCAACGTGGAACCGTTCACCGCACGCCACCAGGAGATTAATCTTCATCACTTCCGGACTGGAATTTTTAGCCAGGCCGCGCACGCGGTACGACCGATCACCAAAGACAGCGCGCACGGCGTTATCTTCTTCGGCCACCGCCACGGGCGCGGGTGCGCCTGGCTGCGGTGACGCTGGCAAGGGCACAGGCGCGCTTGCGCTCTCGTGTGTATGCGTAGGCGCTTGCACAGGTGCGCGCACTGGCGCGCTTGCCTGTACGGGTGTGAGCGCTGGCGCGGGTACGCTCACATGCGTATGCGCTGGCGCGCTCTCGTGTGCAGGCGCAGGCGCACCCGCCAACGCACCCAGGCGCGCAACGGCTGGCGCTTCACCCTTGCCCAACCATTGCGCCTTGCGAATGCACGCGCCCAGCGCATTGCTAACCGCCTGCGCATCCGGCCCCTGACCCAGCGCGTAGCTATTGGCGTCCATGCCCTGCGGAAAGCGCACGCGGTAACACTCAATGCCCAGCGCCAGCAACTGCGCCGCCAGCTTTTCCGCGCCTTTCTCGCCTGCTTCATCCCGGTCATACGCAATCAGCACGCGCTCAATTGCGTTACTGCGTAACAGCGCCAGGTGATCAGCCGTGAAACCTTCCACCCCGTAGGAAGCTGTCACGTTCCGGAACCCGGCACACCAGAAAGTAAGCGCATCGATCAGCGCTTCACACAGAATGATTTCTTTCTGGTTGACCAGCCCGGCCAAGTTCCACACCCCGCGATGCGGACCAGGCAAATACAAGTGGTTCGGCGTGCCCTTGCGCAACCTGTCGTTAATTTTGCGCCCGTACACTTCCAACACATTGCCGGCTTCATCCAGAACCGGCACCACCAACGAGCCGTTAAAATGCTCGTGCCCACTCTCGCGATAAATGCCAACCTTTTCCAGCCTTGCGCGCACCTGCGCACCCGCTGCCCGGTTCTTTTCCGGCAAGCGCAGCCCCAGCGTGCGGTTAGCGTAGCCCAGCTTGAAGGTGTTGATCATTTCCGGATGCACCAGGCCGCGCGCCGCCAAATACGCCAGCGCTTCCGGAGAATGGGTCAGCGTTTCGTGATAGTAGTCGATGGTTTGATTCAACAGCGCTTGCTCATCAGCATCAAATTCAACTGGCGGCGGCAAACTGCGCGTAGTAGCACGTTTAACGGGCACGCTGCCGTCACCCTGGGCAGCTAAGGAAGGATCATCACGCAGCAATTCCACCGCATGCCGGAACGAAACGCCCTTCAACTTCATCACCCAATCAATCGGCCCACCGCCGATCTGGCAAGCAAAGCAGTGCCAAAGATTTTTGGCCGGGGACACCACCAAGGACGGTTCGCCGTCTTCATGGAACGGGCACAAGCCAAGCTGATCTTTTCCCGATTTCTTCAATGCGATACCTGCCGACTCAACCAGCCGCGCTACCGAAATATCCGTCTTCAATTGCTCTACTTCCTGCGCTGGGATGCGTGTCATTTCAGCCCCTTAAAAAAAGCTGTCAATACTCATAAAGTACATATATAATATACACATACGTATACTTTTACAAGCGGTATTTTAAACATAGGGGACAATGGCATGTCAACATTTACTCAATTGAGGAATTACTTCATGCCCTTCCCCGAACGTTTGACCGCGTTGCGAAAGCAACGGGGGCTCACCCAAGAATCCTTGGGCGATTTAATCGGCATCACCAAGACGCAAATTTACCGGTACGAAAGCGGTAATTCTCAGCCAACGCTTGATGTCATCAAGAAATTAGCCGTTGCGCTTAGCGTAACGACCGACGAGCTTATTTTTGAGACGGACGAACGCAAACCGGACGATAGCTTGCTGCTGCTAATGGAAGGAATCGCAGGACTCGACCCAGACGAGAAGCACGTAATCAAAGAAATAGTTGAGGGAATTTTGTTGAAACATCAGGCCAAGCGCTTGATAAGACCAAGGGAGGCAACCAAAGAGGATACGACAGTAGACAAATGAGTATTTAACAAGAAGCGCGGATTGCCTGGGCTGGCACCCAAACAACCCGCTAATCACCACCAACTAAAACGGAGTTAATGATGACTAACGCAGATGATACGCGAGATACACCCGCATCCGCAAACACCGACCGCAGCCCCTTTGAAGTAAGCTTTTACTTCGACCCCACCGCGCCCGGCTCGCCCGAACGGCGCACCGCTTACACCGACGCAGGCCAACCCACCGCGCTACGCGTCATCAGCCTGGAAGAAGCCCAGGCACAAGCCGAATGGGAAGCCCAGCAGGCGGCTAAAGTGAAAGACCAGGCCAAAGCCGCCACCAAGATCGAGCGCATGCGCCGCCAACTGGCACCGCGCAAGCCAGACCAGGACACCAAACCACGCGCCATGCAAGCCGAGCGTTTCTTGACCGTGGCGCTTGCCCCAGAAGCGGCACCCAGCACGCCCTGGTTACGCCTGCGCGGCAAGTGGCTGGCGCAAGCTGGCTTCCCGCAAAGCACCCGCGTGCGGGTTCAGGTGGAACTGGGCAAGCTGATCATCACCCCGGAGGAAGCCGCCGCCTGACGCCCCGCCCCAGCAACTTAAAAAAGAACCGCACCACCCCCGGCCGCTATGGGGGTTAGGTGCGGTTTTTTGTTTAAATAACAAGAAGAAGACGAACGCGCGCCAGCTTTAAAGGTACGTTACTGCGTAATGGATCGTATAAAAATAGTCGTTGGTAAAAAAAAATAAAAATTTAATCATTTAAAATCAATAGCTTAAAACAAAAATTAAGAAATTTTCTGAATCCGCCCCACGCGCCACATTAATTGCGCTTCTTGCAATCAACAATCGTTATCCGCCCCCCATTTATCAATACCAATCATCACCAACAAGAAGGCAAATACTCGCTTATTTTGCGCATGTTTTGACAACTGACAAGCGAATCATCCAACTATGATGATCACTCTTTCAACAACCACATAGGTCAATCATGAAGCACAATTTTTCACCACTTTTAGTTCTTATTTTAGCCGCCTGCTTTTTCTTTGCGCATGGTTGGCCGCTGCACTGTCAAGGGCGCGCAGCGGCGCAGCGTACCCTTGACAGCGAGCGGATAAAAATACGCTGGCAACTGCGGTGCAAGAAGGCCGACAGGCAGGCTTGCACCGCTTGCCAAACGCGCCTTTGATTTTGAATTGGCCCTTGTTTTTGACTTCGGGGAGCCCCACCGGGGCGGACGGGAAGCCGACACGACTTGCGGGAAAGGAGCAGCGCAGCGCGACCCCGCAAGGCGCGACGGCTGGGCGGGCGGGGGCTATGGTTTTGCCTTGGCCGCTTGCGGCCACAAACCAAGCTTTTGCGTTGTTGCCGTTGCTGTTGCCGTTGCTGTTGCCGTTGCTTTTTGCCTGGCTTTTGCCTGGCTTTTGCCTTGCGCTGGCGTGCGCCAGCACGCGAGCGCACACGCTAACCGGTTGGCGGGCTGCTTGCAGCGCGCCGGGGTTGCCTTTGCGTGCTTTTACACCTGACTGACGGCGAAGCGCGGCGCGCGCGGTAGCGCGCTTGTAAGCCTGGCTGACGGCGAAGCACGGCCGCGCGCCTTGGCGCGCTTGTAAGCCTGGATATGCTTTTGATTTTGGCGCGCGCCCGTGGCCTTTGTTTTCGCGCGTAGCGCGCTGGCAGTACGCGCCGCTACAGGCGCGCTGACTTGCCGTTAAGTGTGGCTGCTGCCTTCGCGCGCCAGCGCGCTGACGATACGAGCCGCTACAGGCGAGCCATATGACGCTTTTGCAGTGGCGGCGGGGCGCAAGACATAACGCCCCCGTTTGGCGAACCCGAAGGGCGCGTAGCGGTTGCGACACCGAGCGCGCCAGCGCGAATGGCGCAATTTCGACCAAATGGCGCGTTATGTTAAGTGCCGCAGGCACTTACCCCGCCACCACTGCGCCTTTACCTCGCGAAGCGCTGATTGGCTTTACCTGTAGTTGCCTTCCGCGCACGCGGCTGGATGATTGCGACTTCAGGAGCACTGAACAGGATTGGCTTTGTGGCTGGGGTGACCTTGGCGTACTGGAACCTACTCTAGCCGCTGCGCAACCACTGGCGCATGAACTGGCGTGCTGTTGGTGCGTTAGCCCCACAGCAATGCGCCAATGCCAGAGCCAGAAACCGGCTGCTGCGCCTTATGACTTGGTGGCGCAACCAAGAACCGCAACCCTTGGCCAACTCCGTCATGCTGCGCTGGCCAAATTATCCAATGCATTGCCTTGTTGTTGGTTATGGCGCTGACTTGTTGCAAATAAAATTACGATCCAAATGGCAGACCAATTCCTATTTCATCATATTGATTCGCGCTCAAATCCCAATGCAATCCCCGCCTTTATTTTTTCACGATACGCAGGTGTTGGATGACAGCCCCGCCGACCCAGATAATAAACAAACGATTCATATGAAATTATTGAATCAAACCATGGAATAACTTTTTCATCCATCAGTGAAAGAATCTCTTGGAAGGAAGCCAGAATTTGTTCATTATCGCCAATCGAGAATAGATGGCCATCGGTCATTGATTCAGGGAAGCTTGGACCCAGTGTGCCGCCAATTGTGCTGGTCGAAATCGGAAACTTCTCGAACACACCGTTTGAATTGTCAATCCAAGGAGATAGTATCGTTACATATATTCGCATTTCCTGACGACTGGATAATATTTCTGACCAAAGTACATCATATAAAGGGCCGCGCTTTCGCCAAAAGTAAAATCCTTTTTCTGAATTAAACCCTTTGGCAAGCATCGCTGCATTGAATGCCTTCTTTGATTCTTTGTCAATTTGTGCTTTTGTAGTCATTTTATGGAATCGCAACACCAATGGTAAAAACCCGAGTTCTGAAACGGCGCTCATACTCAAGGCGCTTAGAATTTGATATGCCACCAGTACCAATGCCCGCTTGGGCTTTTTTCCCAGTTTTCAAATCAAATGCAACTGCGGGGCGGCCATTATAAAACACAGTAACATCCAGTCTGAACGAACCAGCCGCGCCCCTTTTAGCTGGACCACCGTTACTATCCCGCGAAACTTCCGCTTGAATCTGGTAGGCTTTTGTCACAGGATTACTTTGAAGCCAGAGATTCAATTGCTTAACCTCAGCCTCCAGCAAAGTATGCGCGAATGTGCCTTTATTCTGCTTAGTTTGTTTTGATAGAGATTTGTTATTAATAACTGACTCAACTGAACCAACGCAAGCATCCAATATTATGTCACCGATTAACCCAAAATCGCCTTTTTTGGGGTCACCAATAAGAAGCCTTCTCAGTTCCCGCCGCCCAAAATCAACCCGTACCTGATGCAAAACTGAATTAATATCGATGGCTTTTAATTGATCCAACAGAGTAAATTCACCGCTTGGATCGGTGGCCCCAATTGGATCATTTTCAGTGTAGGTATAGGAATTTAGAACTAATGGCGTATTATCATCTTTTTCCGTTGTAGGGTCAGCAGAAACAAACCGCCCTTGCTTCGGATCATAGAACCTGGCACGGTTGTATTGCAGTTGAATGGAATCGTCAGTGTATTCGCCCGTATACCGATACCCATTAACCGTACTACCCGTCCTGCCAACAACATTCCCATACGCTTCATACTGATAGCTGTCAGTAACATTCCCAGCCTGATCCGTCAACGCCTTGGTACTACCCAACCCA